>JBHICL010000097.1:0-9199 GCA_046759605.1 Alphaproteobacteria bacterium
GTGAAGGTGCTGAGCCGCCCCTTGCTCTCGAACCTTTCGCGGAACAGCGCCCGGTCGAACGCCGCGCCCATGTTGTGCAGCACGCCGCCGGCGAGATAGACGCCACCCTTCGCCCCCAGTGTCAGGGCCAGATTGCCCGCCACCGTGCCGAGCATGGCGGACAGCATCGCCGCCGCTTCCCGACAGGTCGGATCCGAGGCCGCCACGGCGCGCCGGGCGATCTCGCGCGGCCCAAGCCGTTCCGCTTCGAGCCCGTCGATCTCTCTGAGCGCGGTGTGCAGGTTGACCAAGCCGGGGCCGGAGATGGCACGCTCGGCGGAGACATGACCGAAACGACGGCGGAGTCGGGCGATTACCGCGTCCTCGCGCGCGCTCGAGGCGGGCAACGTTACGTGGCCGCCTTCCGCGGAGAGCGCCACGTGCCGTCCGGCAAGGGGTACGAGGCCCGACACGCCAAGACCCGTACCGGGCCCGATGACCCCGACCGGCGCGGTGGGCACCGGCTCGCCTCCGCCCAGCTTCTCCGCGTCGCCGGGACCCAGATGCGGCACCGAGAGCGCCACGGCCGTGAAGTCGTTGACCACTTCCAGGCGGTCGAGTTCCAGCTCCCGCCGCAGCTCCTCCCTCGAAAATGTCCAGCCGAAGTTGGTCAGGCTGATACGATCGTCATCCACCGGACAAGCGATGGAGATCGCCGCCTCCGCGGGCGCCGGCGCCGCGCCGATGTGGTCCAGATATGCGCGCGCCGCCGCGGCAAGGCTCACGTAGTCACGGTTGGAGTAGACCTCGACGCGGTCATGGGTGTGCTCTTTCGACGACAGCGCGAAACGCGCCTTCGTGCCGCCGACGTCGGCGAGCAGGCGAAGCCGACGACCACGCGGCGCCCGGGACGATGGGCCGGTCGGTGACATCGACGGACTAGCTGTAAGGCGCCCCATCCAGCGCCGCGAAGAAGTTCTCACGCCAGTGGGCGACATCGTGTGTGAGCACCGTATCGTTCATCCGCCGCCACCGATCCTGTCGCTCCTCCAGCGGCATCTCGAGAGCCCGCTGCATGGCCTCGGCCATCTCGTCGATATCGTATGGATTGACCAGAATCGCCTGCTCCAGCTCCTCCGCCGCACCGGCGAATCGGGACAGGATCAACACGCCCGGGTCGTCGGGTGACTGGGCCGCGACGTACTCCTTGGCCACCAGGTTCATGCCGTCGCGCAACGGCGTCACCAGGCCGATCGCGGCCACCCGGTAGAAGCCCGACAGCGTACGCCGGTTCACGCTCTTGTTGAGGTAGCGGATGGGGACCCAGTCGATGTCCGCGAAGCGTCCGTTCACGCGCCCGGCCGCTTCCTCGAGCTCGCGCCGGATCTCGGCATACTCGGGGACTTCGGTCCTTGTCGGCGGCGCAAGCTGCATCAAGGTCGCCCGGTTGCGGTTCGCGGGATAGGACTCGAGAAGCCGCTCGAAGGCGAGAAAGCGCTGCACGAGGCCCTTGGAGTAGTCGAGACGGTCGACGCCGATAATGAGCTGACGTTCGGCCAGGGATTTCCGCATGCGAACGGTCTGTTGTCCGCGTTGCGCGGCTTCCGCCATCTGGGTGACGTTTTCGGCGTCCACCCCGATGGGAAACGCGGCGGCCTTGAGGGTTCTTCCGAAGGCCCGAACGATGCCGTCATCCGTTATTTCACCGCCCGCCTCCTGAGTGATGTACTCGCGGAAGCAATGGAGATCCCGATTGGTCTGGAAGCCGACCACGTCGTAGGCGCAAAGGGAGCGTATCAGGTCGGCGTGGCTCGGAAGGGCGAGCAGGATCTCGCAGGCGGGAAATGGCGTGTGCAGGAAGAATCCCAGCGGCCCGGTTGAACCGGCGCGACGCAGCGCTTCGCCGAGCGGGATCAGATGGTAGTCGTGAACCCAGACCCTGTCGCCGTTGTCGAGCAGCGGAAAAAGCTTGCCCGCGAACAGGCTGTTGACGCGCAAATAGCCGGCGTAATCGCGACGCGTGAAGGAAGTCAGGTCGAGCCGGTAGTGGAACAGAGGCCACAGTGTACGGTTGGCAAAGCCGTTGTAGTACTCCTCGTGGTCCTGGAAGCTGAGATCGACGGTCGCATAGGTGAGTTTTCCGACATCGAAGATCCGAGGCTTCGACGGTGGGGTCGTCGATACCTCGCCGCTCCAGCCGAACCAGATACCACCGGACTTCTTGAGCGCCGCCATTACCGCGACAGCCAGACCACCGGCCGTCGCCTTGCCTTCGTCAACGGGTGCCACGCGATTGGAGACGACGATCAGTCGACTCAAACGGCCTCCTCCCAGCTCTTGCTCAGCCGCATGGCGCTGTTTATGAGCCCGACCATGGAGTAGGTCTGGGGGAAGTTCCCCCACAGCTCGCCGTTCTTCGGATCCAAGTGCTCCGAGAACAGGCCCAGATGGTTGCGGTGCGCGAGCATATGTTCGAACAGATCCCGCGCCTCGTCCATGCGTCCGACGGCAGCCAGGGCATCAATATACCAGAACGTACAGATGTTGAATGCGTTCTGAGGCTCACCGAAATCGTCGGGGCGGTCATAACGGAAAACGAAATCGCCGCGACGCAACGACTTGCCGATCGCCTCGACGGTGCTTAGATAGCGCGGATCGCCCGCAGCCACGAAGTCAAGCTCTTGGAGCTGCAGCAAAGCGGCGTCCAGGTCCTCCCCGTCGAAGCTTTCGACGTAGCTCTTACGCTTCTCGCTCCAGGCTCGCTCATTGATCAGCTTGTGCATCCGTTTGGCCGCCTTGCGCCAGTAGGCGGCGCGTTTGTCGAGACCCAGGTGCGCGCCGATACGTGCGAGCCGGTCGGCGGCCGCCCAGCACATGACACTCGAAAAGGTATGCACCTTCGTGGTGTTGCGGAACTCCCAGGGACCGGAATCCGGCTTGTCGAAAAGCTCGACCGCCTTCTCGCCCAAGCGCTCCAGCCGCTCGAACAGCTCGATCGTGCCCGGGCGTTCGAGGCGTCTGTCGAAGAACATCTGGGTCAGCGCCAGGATCACCGAGCCGTAACTGTCGTTCTGTACCTGCTCGTAAGCCAGGTTACCCACGCGCACGGGTCCCATGCTGCGATAGCCGGCCAGGGTGTCGACCTGGGTCTCGGTCAGCCTGCCTTCCAGCATGATGCCGAAGACCGGCTGCAGGACACCGTTCGACGCGGCGCCGGCGATGATGTTGGTGATGTAGTAGAGATAGTCCTCCATCGTGCGCGTGGCGCCCAGCCGATTGAGCGCATGGACGACGAAGTAGGCGTCGCGCAGCCAGCAGAAGCGGTAGTCCCAGTTGCGGCCCGTATCCTTTGCCTCCGGTATGGAGGTCGTGATCGCGGCGACGATGGCGCCGGTCTCTTCCAGGCTGCATAGCTTAAGTGTGATCGCCGCGCGGATGACCTCCGCCTGCCACTCGAATGGAATCGACAGGTAGCGGGACCATTCGCGCCAATACTCGCGGGTCTGCTCGAAGAAATTACGCGCCGTCTGCTGCACCGAGGCCGTCAGACTCTCGTCGCTGCCGAGCATCAGGGTGATCGGCTGCTCGACCACGAATGCAATCTCCTCGGCCACGTAGGAGGGCGGCGCATCCGTCGTAAGCCTCAGCACCCCCTCGGGCGAGACGTATCGGATGTGGTTCGATCCACGGGTCAGCTCGGGCCGGTGGGCGCCATACGCCCAAGTCGGTCTGAGCCGGATGCGTATCCGTGGGGTGCCGGCGAGTGGCTGAATATGCCGTACCATCAAGATGGGGCGAAAGATGCGGTCGAACTGCTTGAACCGCGGCGCGAAGTCGGTGATCTCGACGCCGCAGCCGCTCTTGTTGTAGAGACGGGTCACCAGCACCGCCGAGTTGTGCATGTAGCGTTGATCGCTGTGGGAGAAGTCCATCAGCTCGACGTCGTAGAATCCGCGGTCGGCATTCTCCCCGGCAGGTTCGAGAAGGCTGCAGAGCACCGGGTCCCCATCGAACCGCGGGAAGCACGCCCACACGACACGCGCCCGTCTGTCGATGAGCGCCGCGTACGAGCAGTTGCCGATGATGGCCAGATTCAGATCCTGCATGAAAACACTCCACGCTCCGACGGCCGTGCATCAGCCCCCGGGGAGCCTTGTCGGGTGGCAGGAAAAGGAGGTCGATGAGAGGGGACTCGCCCCCTCACCCTCTTATCCGCCAGGTCCCGACGGCCGGGGCTGAAACCTATCGACACACCGGTAGCTATAACTGGATCAGGCGCCTTTACTGTGCCTCTACTACGCTCTCGGTTCGCTTTTACTCTATGCGCCGAGTTCGCGGCAAAGGGAAATACCGCGCCGTCGGGGCCTCGTGGGTGTGTGCAAGAAATGACTTTTCGCGGCCGAGCTCAGGCCGGTCTCGCGTGGATCTCACCCGTGGTCAGGGTCCATTCCACGAGATCCTTGAGGGTATCGCCGAGCGCTTCGTCGAATGCCTGGACGATCGACTCCAGACGGTCCGCCCGGGCCGGCACCACGGATTCAAACCGGCGCGAGCCGATGATAATACGCTGGGGCATACGCACGAGCTTTCCGTTGATGCGGACGTGCGCTTCCGGTGGGCCGGCGTTCGCATATTCGGCCTGAAACTCACGCAAGTCGACCTTCAGCACGAAATCGGCCCTGAGGCCGATCGCCTCACGGCCGACTGCGACGATCCTTTCCGAGTTCTCGAACGACTCGACAATGAGGGTTTGCACCATGGAAGGGGCCACGTCGGTCCAGCTGGATCGCGCGTAATACTCGAGCTCCGTCGCTCCACGCATGAGCGCGATGCGGGTGGTGTTCAACCCTGCCGGCGTGACCGGAGCCTCGATGAGGAGCTGCCACGATACGGTGGGCAAATCCTCGCCGAACGTGCTCTTGGGAGTGAGACGGAACAGGCGTGGCGGCGGCCCCTGGCCGGGAAGACTGGTGCAGGCGGAAAGCAGCAGGGTCGCGGGTAGACCCGCAGCCAGAGCCAGGACGCGCCGGCGCGACAGCGCGCTTTCACTCGACCGTCTCATATCCCTGTTGCTGATCACCGAAAAGGAATCTTGCCGGATCGCGCTCCACCTCCGTGGTCACGCGGTTGAGTCCGTTGATCAACTCGCGCGCCTCGGTGAACAGGCTCGAAAGTTCATAGAGCGCCCCGTTCGAGAAGTCCCGTAACGGGGGCCTCACATCGCTCACCAGGACCTCGATCTCGTTGGCCATGTCGGTGAACGCGTCCGCCGTCTGCCGCATGTCGGCGACGAGGGCGTTGATCTCCTCGCGGTTATCCGCGACCACGTCCGCCGCCTCCTCTATCGCTTCCAGCGTGCTTTGCGAGCTGACGCTCAGCTGGTTCGCCAGCCGCTCGAGCGCGGCGGTGGCGTCCCGCAGATTGGCCATGGTGCCCGCCGCGTCGTTCAAGAGGAGCTGGATATCGTCCGATCGGTCGGCCAGCGCCGCCGTGAACACGCTCAGGTTATCGAGGGTTTCGCCGAGCGTTCTCTGGTTTTCAGGCCCCATGATCGCGGTCGCCCGCGCCACCAGAACGTTGAGGCTTGCCACCAGCTCGGGCGCTCCCTCGAACACCTGCTGCAGCCCCGACTGGCGCGAGCTTATCACCGGATATTTTTCTCCGGGTTTGGCGGCCAGGGGCTGTGCGCCCTGGGTGCCGCCGGTAAGCAGCACGTCCACCGCTCCGGTGATGCCCTGGAGCTGCAAAGTGGCCACGGTGTCCTCGAGGACCGGTGTATTCGCGGGCACTTCGATGGTGACGACGACCTCCTGGATGCGCTCCGGATCTATCCGGACATCGATCACCTCGCCGACCGGAATCCCCCGGTAGCTTACCGAGCTGCCCATCCTCAGACCCGTCACGTTGCCACTGAACCGGACGTCGTAGCGGGCGAACTCCGCATCGAACTGGATCTTGGCCAGCCACAGGACGAAAGCGACCATCCCGGCCACGAGCACGAGCACGAAGCCGCCCACCACCAGGTAATTTGCGCGGATTTCCATGACTTATCCCACTACGCCAGCGGCCGGCACCGCCGGCGCCAGGCGCGGCGCAGTCCCCTCGCGTACGGCCCGGGCGCGCGGCCCGTGGAAATACTCCCGTATCCACGGGTGCTCGTCGCGCAACAGGCTCTCCATCGTGCCGACCCTAACATGTTTGTCGATGAGGACGGAAATCCTGTCGCAGACCGCCTCGAGGCTGTCGAGGTCGTGGGTCACCATGACCACCGTCAGGCCCAGCGCGCCTCTGAGGTCCAGGATGAGCTGGTCGAACTTCGCCGCGCCGATCGGGTCGAGGCCCCCCGTCGGCTCGTCCAGGAACAGGATTTCCGGGTCCAACGCCAGCGCGCGCGCGAGCCCCGCCCGCTTGCGCATCCCGCCTGACAGCTCCGACGGAAGCTTGTTGGCGGCGTCCGGCGGCAGCCCGACCATGCTGAGCTTCACCTCGGCAATTTCGCGTTGCAGGTCGGGAGGCGCGTCGGTGTGCTCCTTGAGCGGGACCACGATGTTCTGGATCACGCTCAACGAGCTGAACAACGCGCCGTCCTGAAACAGGACGCCGAACCGGCGTTGCAGGCGGCGTCTGGCCTCTCCCCTGAGGCCTATCACCTCATCGCCCAGGATATTGACGCGTCCGGCGGCAGGACGAATGAGGCCTATGATCGCGCGCATGAGCACGGACTTGCCGGTGCCCGATCCGCCGACGATGCCCATTATTTCGCCGCGGCTCACGGACAGCTCGAGGTCGCTGTGTATGACCTGCTTTCCGAACTGGGTCTTGAGTCCCGAGACGTGAATGATCTGGTCGGCCGGGTTCATGACACGGTCTCGTGTCACGGTTTCCACCATCTCAGCAAGTCTAGCACAGTGGCCGAGCCCGACTCCACGCGCCAACCCACCATATCTAGTGTCCAGAGCTCAAGCGGGCGCTACATCCCGCAGCCAACCCGACGGCACTCCAGCCCTAGCCAAACATCGTGTTAGGCAGAAACATTGCGATGTCCGGGAACAGAATCAAGATGACGAGGGCGACGCCCATGGCGAGCCAAAAAGGAAAGATGCCCTTGAATATGTCATTCATTCGAACGTTCTCGGCGATGCTCTTGACGACGAAAACGTTGACCCCAACGGGCGGACTGATGAGACCCATCTCGAGGACGATCACCATCAACACGCCAAACCAGACCATATTGAAGTTCAGCTGCTCCATGACCGGCTGAACAAGCGGCAGCGACAGGACCAGAATGGCGAACCCTTCGAGGAAAGTTCCCAGCAGGATAAAGAACAGGAGGACGATCGCCAGAATCACGAAACGGTCGGCATCGACCTGGGTGAGGACGTCGAGCAAGGCGTTCGGTATTCCGGACAGCGCGACGAAGGGCGTGAAAACGAATGCCCCGATCAGAATGAGGAACGTCGTCGCCGTCGCCCGCAGGGTCTGCAAGAGGACCTGTCCGAAGCTCTCCCATGTGATCGCCCCGCGGATCACGGCGACGAGAAACGACAGCAGGGCGCCGATGCCAGCGGCTTCCGTGGGCGAGAACACGCCTGTGTAGATGCCGCCGATCGTGACCAGAATGATCCCGATGATCGACGAGGCGCGACCCAGCGCCCTCACCCTCTCGCGGAGGGGCATGCCAGCGCCTCCGGCCGGCCCGAGCTCGGGGCGGACGGTGGTCATGGCAACGATGACCAGCACGAAAAGCCCGGCCAGGAGAATCCCCGGCAGGACACCGGCCATGAACAGGCGGCCGATCGATTCCTCGGTCAGGATCGAGTAAACGACGAAGCCCGCGGAGGGCGGGATCAGGATCCCCAGCGTGCCGCCGGCGGCGATCGCGCCGGTGGCGAGCTTGTCGTTATATTTGTACCGCTGCATCTCGGGCAGGGCGACCCGGCCCATGGTCACCGCGGATGCCAGTGACGATCCCGAGAGCGCCGAGAACCCGGCGCAACCAACGATTGTCGAGGACGCCAGCCCGCCCCGCCAATGACCGACCCAGGCATAGGCGGCGTCGTAGAGATCCCGGCTCATCCCCGAAATGCCGGCCAGGTTTCCCATGAGGATGAACAGGGGAAGGATGGTCAACGACAACACGTGTGGAATGTGAAACGTCTCGCCGGCCAGGCTTGGCAGGGCGCCGCGCTGGTTGAGGACGAGGTGGCCCACGAAGCCCACGATCATCATCGCCGTCGCCACCGGCATTCGGATGGCGAGCAGAACGAACAGAGCGATGAAGCCGATAATGCCGATCTCGATATCGGACATGGGCGTCTAGCTGCTTTTTTCGCTGGGGTCGATTTCGTCGCGAAAATGAGCAAGACCGGCAATCAACTCGGCGAGAAGGACCAGGCCGTAGGCGCCGATACCAACGGCCAGGATCATGTAGAAGGGCTTGAAGGGGATAGCCAGATTAGGCGTGAAATGGCCGCAGCGAACGCCGCAGCTCCCCTGCACGATGAGCCCATAGACGGTGACCGCAATGATGGCGATCCCCAGAACACGGACGATGATGTCCGTCCACCGGGTAATCCTTCGTCCGCCGAACATGCCGAGAATGTCGACGGCCACGTGAGCGCCCTTGCGCCCGCCGTATGCGATGGAGCAAGCGACCGTCACCAGCAGGATCATCTCGGAGAGGTCGTAGACCCCGAAAATCGGATCTTTCACGACATAGCGGAAGAACACCGCGATACCGGTCACGCAGACGAGGCCGACCATCGTGATGCTGCCGACATAGGCGATCCACCGGGCCGCGCGATCGACGATGCCGAGCGCGCGGTCCGGGGATTTCGATTGCTCTTTCACGGGATCAAGCCACCCAACGCCTCGACGGGCCGGCGCGCTACTGGCTCACCCCGCCCATGGTCTCGATCACCTGCGCGCCGGTAATATCATCGCGAAGTACCCGCGCGGCATATGCCTTGATCACCGGGTCGATGGCTTCCTGGAACCTCTTGACCTCCGCCTCGGACAGCTCGATCAGCTCGACGCCATTCTCGGCGGCGATCTTGAGACCACGCTCACCGGCCGCATCGTACCCACGACCGCCGGCGCGGCTGAGCTCGGGGCCGCTGGCTTCGTCGACCCAGGCCTGCTCCTCGGGCGACAGGCCCTCCCAGACTTCCTTGTTCATGAGCAGGAAGAAAGAGGAGACCGACGGCGGGATGTTCGTCGT
>JBHICL010000098.1:0-9160 GCA_046759605.1 Alphaproteobacteria bacterium
TCTGGCCCGTGGCGCTGGCGACGATTGCGCTCGTGGCCTTCATGGCGGGACTCTCGGTCCCATCGCCGTTGCGTGGCCCAGGCGGGGCGGACGTGGCCGCGCCGGTCACACAAGCCCCTGAGACACCCGCGCCCCTGGAGGACATAGAGGCGCTCGCGGTGGTCGAGGGCGCCTCCGGAGACCCGACAACGACGAGCCTCGCGACGGGCGAGCTCGTCGGAGCGCCGGGTCTGGTTACGGAAGTCCCGCTTCTCTAGACTAGCGGTGAAAGACGAGAGTGGGCGCGTTTATCGACGGGAGGGGCGCCGACTCCCGGGTATCGGCATGGTTGCGATTGAGCGATGTTTCGGCGACGACGGCATCCCAGAGCGCGAGCCGCGCTTCCAGGGAACCGAGAGCCGCCGCGCGCGCCTCGTTCCATTTGTCGGCGTCGTGCTGGCAAAGCTCGACGAGCATCTCGACCGCCATCGGTGCGTGGTGAGCCTCGTCCAATTGAACGTGGCGATCGAGATAAGCGGTGAACCGAGCCATCCGTCCCGGAAACCGCCCCTCGAGACGTTCAATCACGGCGCGGAACATTCCGGGGATCGGTTCCTCCCTGCCGAATGTAAAGGCGGCCGCAATGGCGTGCGTGGGTTCGCGGCCGATGACCTGCCATGTATTCTCCACGAAATTGCGCGCCGCTATCGGGGCCTGTGCCCGTTCGAGGGCTTCGGGAACCGAGGCGCCGGCTTCGAGCAAGCGAACGAAGGCGTCGATGCACGTCGTGTCTGCGCCGGCTTCCGTCATGGCGGACCGATACAACTCGAAATGACTGATGTAGCCGCGATCCGCACATTCGTCGCTTTCCTCCTCCAGCACGATTTCATTGATCAGGCGGCGTACTCCCGGCTTGTGTTTCGGGAGCCAAGGCACCGACACACACGTCAATCTCTGCTGCAGGGTCTTCAGCAGGCACATGAAGTCCCAAACGGCAAAGACGTGGTGTTCCATGAAGATGCGGACGTCCTCGATGGTTTGGAGGCACCGATAGACTTCGTGGGTGCCAAGCCGCTGACGCGCGTTATCCAGTGTGCTCAGGAGGCGGTACATTTCTTTCGCGCCAGCTACGTGTGGGGTCTCACGCGTTTCGACCTCGGTCCAACTCTTCATCTCTTATCACTCCACGGCTGGTTGGCGCCGTAGCCGTAGAGGTGAGCGTTCACTCACCACAAGGAAATCCAAAATTTTTCGAGTACCATCGGAGCAGGCTGGCAGCGCGGCCCAGCGTGACATGCCCAAGCGAACGAATCGCCGTTGCGAACAGAGATACGATGCCGACACAGGCAATCGAGCGCACTCGACGCCATGCATGAGTCGCAGGTTGCGCGCTCGCGAGACCAAAGGGAGGAACGAGTGAAGCGACGGTAACGATGCAAACTACGCTTCGAGGACAATCTTGAGTGATCTCTGTTGCTCTGCGGCGGCAAACGCCTCGAGAGCATGGCCGAGCGGGAAGCGGTTGGTAACGATACTCGCCAGGTCTATCCGCCCGGAATTCACGATAGATGCAGCTTCCCAGCAGTCGCTCGTGCTGCAAGCGGTTGTCCCAGTGACCCGCAGCTCCTTGTAGTGTAGGAGGTTCGAGTCGAACCGGACGGTGGAGCGATCTTTTGGCAAACCACCAAAGAAACTAATACGACCGCCGATAGCCGCAAGGCTCAGAGCTTCTTCCTGCGCCTCGTGGGATGCGGCGGCGATAACGATCACGTCAGCCCCCTGACCATTGCTCTCCTCGAGGACGACATCGCCAAGTTGTTCCTCAATGCAGTCGATGACCCGGTTCGCGCCTGCTTCCTTGGCCTTTGTCAGGCGCTCGTTGTTCAGGTCCGCAACCAATATGCGTCCAACTCCTCTCAGCCGCGCTAGAAGAACGTGCATGAGACCTATCGGACCCGCTCCAACCACCAGCATCACATCATCGGGCTGCACGTCGAGGACTCGTTGGCCCCGCAGCACGCAGGCAAAGGGCTCTATCAGCGGCGCCACGGACGGGTCGGTTTCACTCTTGAGTGGGATTAGATTCCCCTGCAGAACCGCCGCAGCCGGGATCCTTACATACTCCGCGAATGCGCCATCCATCGTAATGCCGAGCGCCTCGAAGCGGGCACAACGGTTGTTGTTGCCGGTCACACATTGACGGCAGTGACCGCATCCCATGTTTGGTGCGACGAACACGCGTTGACTGGCTTCAACGCCGGTGGCATTTGCTCCCACTTCGACAATGTCGCCGACCAGCTCATGACCAGGAATCCGAATCGTACCCGTTGGGAATTTTCCATGGTCGCCATGCAGTATTCGCAGGTCGGTGGCACAGATGCCGCACCCAACCGTCTTCAGTAGAACCTCCCCCGGCCCGATCGTGGGTACTGGTCTTTCCTCGAGGCGGAGGTCATTGGGACCATGGTAAACCGCTGCCAACACGTTCCTCTCCTCCGCTTTCAGAACTAATGGTCGCCGGTCACTTCGTTCAGGTGAACGGGACGTTCCTCAAGGAAGGATCTGGTGGCCGCCAGAACGCATGCGACAGCCCAGCGACCATCTGAGCCATCGACGCTGGGAGGAACACCCTTTTGAACGCAGTCCACGAAATGTTCCATCTCTCGAATGTAAGCCCAGGCAAATCTCTCGGACCATGTCCGGTACGTTGGCGTCACCAGGCCTTGATCGCGGTCGGTACACATGACCATGGCCTGCCCTTTCATGTCGCCAACGCGCATGATTCCTTTTTCGCCGATGATCTCTACCCGAGCGTCGTATCCGTATTCGCATGGGCATATCCCGGATATGCTTCCAAGACCGCCATCGCTAAAGCGTATTGTGACCAACAGATTGTCATAGTAGTTCTTTGTCTTGATGCCTCGGGCGGCCCCTTTGAAATTGGCGACTTCAGTGTAAACGCGCTCAGGATTACAGTCCATGAACCACCGCGCAGTATCCCAGTCATGACTGTTCACCTCAGCCAACATTCCATTTGAGCGTTGTAAATCCCAAGCCCAAGGCGGCGGCAATCCTGGACCATGAGTCAAGGATTTTATGATCATTGGGCGGCCAATCTGCCCTGCCCGAATCAGTTCAAACGCTCGGATAAAATCCGGGTCGAAACGACGCATGAAGCCCAGCTGGAGAAATATGCCATTCTGCTCTGAAGCTGCCATCATCTCGTCGCACTCGGCGAGTGTCAGAGCCATGGGCTTTTCTAGGAATACATGCTTACGAGCCGCCGCAGCGGCTACTGTCAAGTCTCTATGAGTGAACGTCGGCGTTGTGACAATCACAGCCTCGAATTCACCCCAGTCGAGCGCGTCCTCTAGCGAGCCGAACGACGTTTCGATGCCGAAGTCCTGGCATGCTTTTTCCGCCACGTCTGTTACCGGGTCCACGATCGCCACTAGCTGACCCGCCGGCACATGACTGACCAGGGAGCTTGCATGGACTCGACCGGCCCTGCCCGCCCCAGCGATACAGACCCTAACAAGAGGTGGCATTCGCGATCCCTCGCCGGCTGAGCGTCTTCTGCCATTCAATGTATTGCTCGGTTATTGCCGCGTACATTCTCACCGCGTCGCGCTGGGGTGGAAGGGCCTCGCCGTTGCGCTCAGCGTGGGCCTCCGCGCTATCCGCAAGGTTGTCGAACAGTCCAACGGCGTGTCCGGCTATGAGCGCGCTCCCCCAGGTCGCGAACTCGGATCTTTTCAAGCGTTGATATGGCACGTCCAGGACATCGGCTTTGATTTGGTTCCAATACTTGCTTTGCGCGCCACCACCGATCACACGCGCCTCGACGAAATCCAGGTTCGGCACGAGATCACTCAGGACGCGGAGATAGAAGGCATACTCGAAAGCGATACTTTCGAGCATGGCCCGAATGAAATGCGCTTGCGTGTGGCCCCAGGAGAACCCTGCCCAGGCGCCCCGCATCTCGGGATCGGCCGGACAGATACGTCCGCCAAGATGGGGTGAGAAGAACAGGCCGTCCGCTCCAGGTGGAACCCGGGACGCGGCCATGCCCATGAGGTCGTAGGGGTCATACCGGGCCATATCTTCACCGGCTACATCTTCAATATCGCGAGCGGGCTGGAAGAACTCATCGCGAAACCAGCGGAGCGCGAGACCACCGCCACCGACGTAAGCGAGAGGATGCCACAGGTCGCCGACCACGGACCTCATGACAAGAAGCACCCGGCCCTCGGCATCCGGAGCGAACTGGTCCGTGCAGCCCGCCAACACAGAAGCGGTGCCGGCGACGTCGAACAGCATCCCGGAGCGCACGGTGCCGGCCCCGAGGGCGCTTGCGGCGGTATCGCCGGCGCCCGCGACGATTGGCGTACCCGGTGCCAGCCCGAAATCCCTCGCCGCCGCCGAGGTTACCTCTCCGATCACTTCCCACGGCGGCACGATCTTTGGAAGCCTATGAGGGTCTACCCCCAGGAGACTGCATAATTCGTGAGACCAGTTCCCCGCCTGGGCATCACTGAGACCGGAGAAGTGAATAAACGTGTAGTCCATAAAAGCCTGATCGGCTTTGAGGCCCGCTATCCTTCCTGCTACATAGCCTGCCGGCGTCACGAACTTGGCTATGCGGGCGTAAGCTTCCGGGCGCTCTTCCTTCCACCACAGGATCTTGGGGCCGTGGTCACATATGGGCGGGCAGCCGGTCAGCCGAGTGATGAGTTCGCCATGATTCTTTTCGAGTTGGTCGATATAGGGCTGACATCTCATGTCGAGCCAGGAGTCGAACCGCGTTGCGGGCCGAAAGCTCTCGTCCACCGAGCCGATTCCCGCCATCTGGCTGTCGAAGCCGATCGCGGCAACCAGATGCGGATCGACGTTGCTCGACGCTAGGCACTGACTGACCGTCTCGGCCGCGGTCGTGTAAAAATCGTCATTCTCCTGTTCAACGACCCCAGGGGCCGGATAGTGCAAAGGTACCTCGGCGCTCGCCTCGGCGACCAATGTCCCATCCGGAGAATACAACGCAGCCTTGGTTGCGCTTGTGCCGAGATCAACGCCAACCAGATACTTCGTCTGCATCTCTCTACCGTTCTCGGCCGAGGCAATCACGGGTCACGTGTTCGGGGTGTCGCCGACACGTCGTATTGTAGTTTCGCCGTCCGCATGGCGCGCAGCCGCGCCTTCATTTCGCTCACGCTCTCGATGTAGTTTTCGCTATGGCGAAGAGCGACCCCGGTGGCCAGGATGTCGATTACGACCAGCGCTGCTATTCTTGAGATTGTCGGAGTATATAAGTCGGTGTTCTCCAGGGTTTCGACGACTATTTTGACCGAGCACTCCTCTAGTAACGGACTTCTCCAACCGGACAATCCGATCACATTCGCGCCATTGGCCCGACAAATCTTAGCAATCTCAATGGCGCCCGACGTCTGCCCGGTATTTGAAATCACCACTGCAACATCCCCCGGGCCACTCAAGGACGCGGAGATGAACTGTTGATGCCAATCGGTGTGGACAAGGCACGGGACGCCAAACAGTGGAAATTTCTGTTGCGCGTCCTGAGCTACAATATTGGACGCTCCAAACCCGAAGAACTCGATCCTCTTGGCACCAGCCATGAGCTCGATCGCCTTGCCTATGGCGTTATCATCCAGCTTTCGTCTGGCACGGTCCAAGCTTGAGATTGTGTAATCGAAGATCTTGGCGGTAATCCTCTCTGTCGTATCACCCGGTTCTATCGCACTGTGTGTTGCTGGAATGCCGAAGGCGATGCTTTGAGCGAGCCGAAGCTTGAATTTCTGAAAGCTTCTGCAACCAACAGAAGTACAGAACCGCATTACGGTTGGCTCGCTGACGCCCGCCGCCGCTGCGATTTCCGCCATGCTCGCATTCATCGCAAAGATCGGATCCTTGAGAACCACATCCGCAACCTTCTTGTCCGACTTTCGTAAAGTGGACTTGCGCTGAGTGATGATTTCCAGAAGAGCGCGATCGGGAAACTCCAGGATGTCGGATGAGCCGGCTCTTGTTGGAGAGGTTCGTTGGACGGTCAATGTTCACTCCCGCTTGCAGTTGCCACGTACCGGGTCGGGCGAAACAGCTTGCGTCAAGGCGCTGCTCTCAAGCTCTCCAAGAGGTTCTGTACCGCCAGCCTTGTTACGCGTGCCGTGCTTTGCTCAGTGTAGGCGCCGATGTGTGGCGTTGCTATGACGCGTTCGTGCGCCAACAACTTCGAGGGCGCCGGAGGTTCCTTGTCGAACACATCGGTGGCATAGGCCAGGAGCTTCCCACCTTCCAGAGCCGCCAGTACTGCTTCGTCATCAACCAGGCCGCTACGAGCGGTGTTTATGAGAATCGCGCCAAATCGCATGGTTGCCAGCTCGGGTGAGTCGATCATTGGCCGCCCGTTTTCCAGGGGCGGACAATGCAGACTGACAACGAGACTCGTACGCAGCACTTCCTCGAGACTTGCAAACCGAAAGCCGGGCCCCGGCGAGAACCCCGCTTCAGGAAACGGGTCGAAGGCGACCACTGTTGCACCAATGGCCGTCGCCATCGATGCGACGATCTGCCCGACCGAGCCGCAACCAACCAGCCCCACCGTCTCGCCGACCAATTCCTTCGCCAAGCGACGTTCCCATTGGCCCGCTCGGAGCCGAGCGCTGGACAAGGGAATTGATCGAAGGCATGCGAGAATAAGCCCCAGTGTCAGTTCGGCGACGCCACGGGCGTTCGCGCCGCGTGCATGGCGGATCTCGATGTTTCGCCGTCGCGCCGCTTCCAGGTCGATGTTGTCCGTACCGACACCGTAGCGGCTGATAACCTGCAAGTTCGGCGCCGCGCTCAAGACCGAGTCCGTGATCCTTTCGACGCCGGCGAGGTATCCGACACATTCGGGAAGCAAGCGCTTGAGCTCTTCCTCGGTAGGCAATCGGCCGGGGCTCGAGAACACGACCCCGAAACCTGCCCTCTCGAGAAGCTCGAGCTGTGGGCTGCCATCCCTGGTCAACGACCGCGGAGTCACCAGGATTTTGTTCATTCACTCGGCCCGCGTCTCTGAACAGACAAGGCGGAAACCCTTACCGCCGCCGCCGCGGTAGAGGGTCGGCGGCGACTGGCATACGGTAGTTATGCTACATATCTCGCCTCCGTTGGCAAGTAACTCAGCAGTTTTCCGTTGATTTTGCCCAGGAATCGGGGCCTAATCTCAGAAAAGAGGTAGTCATGCTACAAAGCTCGCTGCCTTTTGTGAATGAGCGGGTAGTAGTCGTGCAAACGGGAGGGATCGAACAATGTTGTCAAGAACGCAACGCACGGGTGGAGCGATCTTCGCTTCGCTCACTTTCGGCTTGTTCCTTGGACTGGCAGCGACAGCAACGGACGCTCAGGCGCAACGTTGGAACGAGCGGATCGTTATTGGTTGGACGCCGCCTGACATTACCGGTGTGTTCAAGACCGCAACGGATTTCTTCGAAGCTGCCGCAGAAGATGCAAACAAGAATGGCTTCGACGTTCAGATTATTTCCCGTTCTCCGGCGACTCATGTGGCCTTTGCAGACCAAGTTGCGATTATTGAAGACTTCATTCAGCGTGAAGTTGATGTCATAGCGATTTCACCGATCGAAGTGGAAGTTATCAAGCCTGCCGTCAAGAACGCAAACGAGCGGGGCATCCCCATTATTATAGTGAACCTGCTTGAACCGATCGCCGATATCGAGGTCGCGTCTTATATCGGCTTCGATAATACCGTTGCCGCCGAAGTAACGGCCTACGCCATCCTCGACTACTTCGGCGGGCCGGGCATACTCGGAACGGGAGAGAAGGTCGAGGTTGGCCCCGCCGATTTCCTGGACCACAAGTTCTGGAAGGATCTCTACGACAATCTCTCAGACCAAGAGAAGGAGAAGATTGTCGGGCGTGGCGCAATCATCGAGGGTGTTGCTGGCGGATTTTTCTCCACGGCGCGGCTCAATGGATTCCGCAACGTGGTCGATCAGTATCCGGGGATCGAGGTCGTGGGCGACACCTGTGCCGCGGACTGGAACCGTGAGAAGGGCATCAAGTGCACGGAGGATATCCTTCAGTCCAATCCGTCCAACCTCGATTTCATCTGGGCCGCATCCAATGAGATGGGGCTCGGCGCCATGCTCGCCTCCGAGAGCGCGAATCGATTGGAACTGGCCACGGAAGGCCCCGTCGTGGGTGATGAGAACGTGGCCATCTTCACCAACGACGTGACGCCAGAGTCCGTGAATCGGATTGCCGAAAGCAGGATGGTCGGTGAAACGACCCACGGCTTCGCGGACTGGGGTTGGTTCGGGACAGAGTTCGCGGTCAGAATCGTCTGCGGCCTGGACGTGCCGCAGACCTTCGATATTCGTCCCCGGATCGCTTATCAGGAAAATGCTCGTCAATTCTACCCGGAGCCGGCCCTGCCCGCGATCGACTGGGCGTCGATCAAAGAGGGCTGTCAGTAAGCGAAAGTGAATCGTTGGCCTGGGAGCGAGCCGCTCCCAGGCCGACCATCGAGCCGTCTTCCTTGGCTCTCGCATGCCTGAGCGAGGGAGACAAGGGAAATCCGTCATGCGATTCCAGGGCAAAGTGGCTATCGTAACCGGCGCCTCCCTCGGAATTGGCAAAGCAACTTCCGAGGCTCTTGCCCAGGAAGGCGCCCGCGTTGTGCTTGCCAGTAGAGATCCGGAAAGCGGTCAAAAGGCCGCCACGGCCATTACGGATCGCGGCGGCGAGGTTGTCTTTGCGTCGACGGACGTGTCTAGAGAGGAGGAGTGCAGGGCACTCATCGATCGTGCGGTGGGTCTCTACGGCCGTCTGGACATATTGGTCAACAATGCCGGGGTCTACCTTCAAGGCGACGCGAAATCGACCTCTCAGGCGGATTGGAATCGGGTATTGGCCATCAATCTCACCGGGGCGTTCTTGTGCACGAAATATGCTATTCCCGCCATGGTGCGAAGCGGGGGCGGCGTTATTGTCAATGTGTCCTCGGAGGCCGGACTCACAGGTATCAAGGGCCAGGTGGCATACAACGTCTCGAAGGGCGGCCTGGTTGCGCTCACGCGAAGCTCGGCTGTTGACCTGGCCGAATGGGGGATTCGCGTGAACTGTGTATGTCCGGGAACCACCGACACGCCGTTGGTGCGAGAGG
>JBHICL010000099.1:0-9072 GCA_046759605.1 Alphaproteobacteria bacterium
CCTGGATCCTTCTCCGTGTCGGGACTCTTCTCTTCCCCTGGCTCTTCCTCCGCTCCCGCATCCGTTTGGGCTCCGGCCTCGGCTTCACCCTGAGCCTCGGCCTCCACGGGCGCCTCCTCCGCCGCGGGCACCTCCTCCGCCGCGGGCACCTCCTCCGCCGCAGGCACCTCCTCCGCCGCAGGCGCTTCCTCCGCCGCAGGCGCTTCCTCGGCGGGGATCGCTTCCTCGGCGGCGGCAGCCTCGCCGGCCTTCTGGCGCGCCTCAATGCGCTCCTGCGCCTTTTTCTTGGGCAGATGCTTCTTCGTCTGTGACGGAGTGGCCGGCATTGCGATGATCTCGCTCTGGCCCAGGAACCGTGCCACGCGGTCCGAAGGAAGGGCGCCGGCCGCGAGCCAGTGCCTGGCGCGCTCGGCATCCAGGCGAATACGGTCCGGGTGATCCCTGCGGACCATGGGATTATAGAAGCCGATCCTTTCGATGAAGCGCCCGTCCCGCGGACTGCGCGAGTCCGCGACGACGATGCGATAGAATGGGCGCTTCTTGGTCCCGCCTCGGGCCAACCGGATACGTAGCGCCATCTCGTTCATACCTCCTTTGACGGTTTCGTGTGGGAGGCCTGTCGGCCTATCTCATGCGGGGCGGCGCGCCGGGAAAATCCCCGGGCAAGCCCCCAGGAAGGTTGGGCGGCAGGCCGCCCTTCTTGCCCAGCTTCCGCATGCGCCTCATCATCCCCTGCATCTGCTGATACTGCTTCATGAGCTTGTTCACCTCCTGGACCGTGGTGCCGGCGCCCGCCGCAATGCGCCTTTTCCGCGACGCCTTTATGACGGCCGGCCGGCGCCGTTCCATGGGGGTCATGGAGCTGATGATGGCCTCCTGGCGGCGGATCATCCGGTCGTCGAGGTTGTGCGCCGCGAGCTGGCTCTTGACCTTGCCGATGCCCGGGATGAGCGGCATCAGGCTGCCCAGGCCGCCCATCTTCCGGACCTGACCGAGCTGCTTGGCCATGTCGTCGAGATCGAACTCGCCTTTCTGCAGCCTGGCCGCGAGCTTCTCCGCCTCGTCCCGCTCGACGGTCTCGGCGGCCCTCTCGACCAGGGAGACCACGTCGCCCATGCCGAGGATGCGGCCCGCGATGCGATCCGGATGAAAGGGCTCGAGCGCGTCGAGCCTTTCGCCAACGCCCAGGAGCTTTATCGGACAGCCGGTAACCGAGCGCATCGACAACGCCGCGCCGCCGCGGGCGTCGCCATCGACCCGGGTCAGTATGATGCCCGTGAGCCCCACCTTCTCGTTGAACGCCGAGGCGGTGTTGACCGCATCCTGCCCCGTGAGGGCATCCGCGACCAGGAGCGTCTCCGGCGGATCGACCGCGTCGCGAATGGCCGCCGCCTCGCTCATGAGCTCTTCGTCGATAGCCAGGCGCCCGGCGGTGTCGAGGAGGACCACGTCGTAGCCCTCGAGGCGAGCCTTGTCCATCGCGCGCCTGGCGATGGCCACGGCCGTCTCGCCGAAGACAATGTCGAGCGTGGGGATGAGCGCCTGATCGCCCAGCACACGCAGCTGCTCCTGCGCCGCCGGTCTGCGGACGTCCAGCGAAGCCATGAGGACCTTGCGCTTGCGCGTGTCGATGAGGTGCTTGCCGAGCTTCGCCGTGGTGGTGGTCTTGCCGGAGCCCTGGAGCCCCACCATCAGTATCGCCACGGGAGGCGGCGCAGCCAGATTGATCTCGCGCGACTCCGCCCCCAGCGCCTCGACCAGCCGGTCGTGCACCAGCTTGATTACCATCTGCCCCGGGGTGACGCTTTTCAGCACCTCCCGCCCCACCGCCTTCTCCCTCACCGAGGCGATGAAGTCGCGCGCCACAGGCAACGCCACGTCGGCTTCCAGAAGGGCTATCCGAATCTCGCGCAGCGCCTCGTCGACGTCGGCCTCATTAAGGGCGGCGCGCCGCCGCAAGCGGTCCAGCGCATCGCCCAGCCGGCCACTCAGGGTCTCGAACACGGATGCTCCCTAACTTCTCTCCCGGCAACCCAGCTCTCCCGGCAACCCGGCCCCGGAACCACGGCCGGATATCGGCGATGGGTAAAACAGCAAACGCGCCGGTGCGCGAAAACTCGCGGAGCGGCGGAGGCCGGACAGCCTCTCGGATCTGTCTCTTTCCTTGAGTCGCGCGGAAGCTAAGGCGACCGCAAACCGAAGTCAAGCGACCGCGGTGTGCTGGCCGATACGATCCGCCAGATTTCTATGTACGGTTACTTTACAAGTCCCCTTATCTCGCATAAATGGTGTATCCATCAGGGAGCAGGGCCATGCCAGAAGAAAATGACATCAGACCAAGCCCAACCATTATCGCCCGCCACGTGGGCAAGCGACTCAAACGCCGCCGCACGGAGCTCGATATGGACATACCCTCCCTGGTGGCGAGCTCGGGGCTCACGGCGCGCCGGATCGAAAGGGCCGAGGCCGGAAAAGGGGGGCTGAATGCGGGAGACCTTTTGGCTCTGAGCAAAGTCCTGGGTGTTCCGGTCGATTACTTCTTCACCGGCCTCAGACGGCCACGGGGGCGAGACAGCGCCGCCGACGAGGATATGGCGGACCTGTTCCGCTCGCTGCAGAATGTGGACCGTCCGGCGGTCCTCCGGCAAATCGCCGCGCTCGTGCGCGCCGTCGCTCGTGACCAGGATTGAGGAACCCGTCGCCCGGACCGAACAGCGCGACAGCCGTGGGTGCGGCAGGTCGCCTTACGCCGTGCCAGTTTTTCGAGATTTTCGGCAATCATCATTGATCCCAGGGCTTTTGTGTGCAAAGTTTGCGCCGCTCCCGCGATTGGAGCACCGCGTAACCGTTCGCATATTGGTGGCAGAGCGAAATCGACAGCCGGCGTTTCATGAGGCGCTTGCTTGCGCTCGAATGTAGCGTTAGTACGGATCGAAATGAGAGGGGCGTCGAACGGACAGATTTGAGCGGAGGTTGCTCACGGTCCGACCACGGCGCCTCCAAAAGGGGGTTTGGAAGTGCCACATCCGGTTGACATCTTTGTAGGAAGACGCATGCGGCAACGCCGCGAGATGCGCGGCATGCCACAGAAAGAGCTGGCACGAAAGCTGGGTATCAGCTTTCAGCAGGTACAGAAGTACGAAAGCGGCGCCAATCGCATCAGCGCCAGCAAGCTGTGGGAACTGTGCTGCGTGCTCGATGTCGAGCCCGGCCATTTTTTTGAAGGTCTGGAAGGCGCGGGCCGGCGACGCGCCCGTGGCGCCGCCGAGGGAAGGGTGGGCGATTATCAGCCCGACCCGCGCAGCGCCCGTCAGATTCTGGACCTCAACCAGAATTTCCAGAGGATCACGAACGTGCGTGTGCGCCGGCAGCTTGTTCAGCTGGTCAAAGCGCTCTCGGATTAGCCACGCCACAACCTCTGCTCTTTGGGGTGGACGAACGGGGCCAGCCCGCCCTATATCCCCGCCATGGGGAGCCGTGAATTCATCAAGATGCACGGTCTCGGCAACGACTTCGTCGTCTTCGACGCGCGTGCCGAGCCGTTTCGCCTGGACCGATCCGCCCGGCGCGCGATTGCCGACCGGCATATGGGGGTCGGCTGCGATCAGCTGATCAGCATCGAGGCACCGCGGGATCCGCGGGCCCAGGCGTTCATGCGTATCCACAACGCCGACGGCGGCGAGGTCGGCGCCTGCGGCAACGGGACCCGGTGTGTGGCCCGTCTTCTGTTCGCCGAGCTCGGCCGCGAAACCGTGACCATCGAGACGGCGGCCGGTCTGCTGCAAGCGGTGGCGGTGCCGGATGGCCAGATTACCGTGGACATGGGGCCGGCGCGGACCGACTGGCGGGAGATCCCCCTCGCCAGGCCCGCCGATACAGAACAACTCCCGGTCTCCCTCGGTCCCCTCGCCCGACCGGTGGGCGTCAACATCGGCAACCCCCATGCGGTGTTCGTGGTCGACGACGCCGAGGATGTGGATCTCGAGACCTTCGGCCCAAAGCTCGAGCGCCACGAGCTGTTCCCGGAGCGCGCCAACATCGGCATCGCGCACCTGGCCGGGCCCGACAGCTTGCGGCTCAGGGTGTGGGAGCGCGGGGTCGGCATCACCCGCGCCTGCGGCACGGGCGCCTGCGCCGCCGTCGTTGCCGCCGCGAGGCGCGGCCTCACCGGCCGCCAGGCGGTCGTTCGTCTGGATGGAGGAGAGCTCGCGGTCGCCTGGCTGCCGAACGGGCACGTCACCATGACCGGCCCGGCGGATATCTCCTTCACCGGCCGTCTTGCCGGCGCCCTCGCGGGTTGAGCCGACCGTGACCGGGGCCCACATCATCACTTTCGGTTGCCGGCTCAACGCTTATGAGTCGGAGGTGATCCGGCGCCACGTGCGGGGTGTCGGTGGGCGGAGCGCGGTGGTCATCAATACCTGCGCGGTAACCGGCGAGGCCGAGCGCCAGGCCCGGCAGGCAATCCGCCGGGCCCGTCACGCGCACCCGGCGGCAAGGCTGATCGTCACCGGCTGCAGCGCCCAGATCGACCCGGAGCGGTACGCGGCGATGCCCGAGGTGGACCTGGTCCTCGGCAACGCGGAGAAGCTGCGAGCCGAGAGCTACGCCGGCGACCCGGGCCAGCGCATCCTCGCCAACGACATCATGTCGGCCAGGGAGACCGCGGGGCACCTTATCGAGGGGTTCGAGGGTCGGACGCGGGCGTTCGTGCAGGTCCAGCAGGGGTGCGACCACCGCTGCACCTTCTGCATCATTCCCTATGGCCGGGGAAGGTCGCGGAGCGTGCCCATGGGCGAAATCGCGGCCCAGCTCAACCGCCTCGTCGCCAACGGCTACCGGGAAGCGGTGGTGAGCGGGGTCGACCTGACGGCTTATGGCGCCGACCTGCCCGGGCAACCGACGTTGGGCCAGATGCTGCGGCGCGTGCTGCGCAGCGTGCCGGGACTGTCGCGACTGCGCCTGAGCTCCGTGGACCCGGCCGAGGTCGACGACGAGCTCCTGAAGCTGATCGCGGAGGAGCCGCGGCTCATGCCTCATCTCCACTTGAGCCTCCAGGCCGGCGACGACCTCGTTCTCAAGCGCATGAAGCGCCGGCACGCGCGCGCCGATGCCATCGCGCTCGTCGAACGCGTACGCGCTTTGCGCCCGGATGTCGTGTTCGGTGCGGATCTCATCGCGGGGTTCCCCACCGAGACCGAGGAGATGTTCCGGAATACGCTACGCATCATCGACGACTGCGGTCTCATCTACCTTCATGTCTTTCCTTACAGCCCGCGGCCCGGCACGCCGGCGGCGCGTATGCCCCAGGTGCCCAAGGCGGTACGCAAGGCCCGCGCCGCGCGCCTGAGGGCCGCGGGCGCGGATGCCCTCGGCCGCCACCTGACTTCCCGCGTGGGCGGCTACGAGAACGTGCTGCTCGAGACCACCGGCCTGGGCCGAACCGAACAGTTCGCGACGGTCCGCCTGCCCGAAGAAGGTGCCGGCAATCCCGGCGACATCGTTCAGGCCCGCATCACCGGCGCCACGGCGCTCGAGCTCATCGGCGAGCTGGATGCGCGGCAAGCGGCATGAGCGTGGCTGAAGCGGGTCCGAGCTGGCTTCAGCGCCTCGGACAGGGCCTCAAGAAATCGTCGTCCCGGCTGACAGGGGGCATCGCCGGCATCTTCGAACGCGGGCGCCTGGACGCGGCAACGCTCGAGGAGCTGGAGGCGCTGCTCATCACCGCGGACCTCGGGGTGGAGACCGCGAGGAAGCTGGTCGCCAATCTCGGTGACGCCCGCCTCGGCAAGGAGGTCTCCGAGGCCGAGGTGCGCACCGCGTTGGCCGCCGACATTGCCGGGATCCTCGCTCCTGTTGCCCGTCCGCTCATGATCGACGAGACGCGGCGCCCGCATGTCGTTCTGGTCGTGGGCGTGAACGGGACCGGCAAGACGACGACCATCGGCAAGCTCGCCCATCTGCTCGGGGAGCAGGGCAAGAAGGTGGTGCTGGCCGCCGCCGACACCTTCCGCGCCGCCGCCATCGAGCAGCTCGAGATCTGGGGCGAGCGCGTCGGCGGCACCGTCGTGGCGCGCGGCGTCGGCGCCGATCCGGCTGCGGTCGCCTATGAAAGCCTCGAGCAGGCCAGAAACGGCGGCGCCGACGTCCTGCTCGTGGACACCGCCGGCCGCCTGCACAACAAGGCCCATCTGATGGCGGAGCTGCAGAAGGTCGTCCGTGTCCTCAAGAAGATAGACCCGGACGCGCCACACGACTGTATCCTCGTGCTCGATGCCACGACCGGCCAGAATGCCCACGCCCAGGTCAGGACGTTCAAGGAGCTCGTGTCCGTGACCGGGCTCGTGGTGACCAAGCTGGACGGCTCGGCGCGGGGCGGGGTGCTGGTGGCGCTGGCCGAAAGCTATGGAGTGCCGATCCACGCGATCGGCGTCGGCGAAGGCCTCGACGATCTCCGACCCTTCCATGCCGGGGATTTCGCCAACAGCCTGATGGGCATCACAGCGTAGGAGAACCCATGCCGGGCACGGGCCACGGCGATGTGCGCAGCCTCAAGTCCTTTACGAACGCCGACGCGGCGGTCGCGCACATCACACGCATCTACGAAAAAGGCGCCAGGATCGTGCGCGAACGCTTCAAACGCTTCGCCGCGGGCGAGCGCCAGCAGGAGCCCTTCGACGCCTACTATCCTTATCTCGGCATGGAGGTCGGACACGGCGAGCTGCAGACCGACAGCCGCCCGGCCTATGGCACCCTCCCCGGCGCCGGCATCTATGGCGCAACGGTGACGCGGCCGGACCTTTTCGGGGACTATTACAAGGAACAGATCGAGCTCTTGCTCGAGCACCACGATGTGCCCGTGGCCGTCGGCATCAGCGCCCGGCAGATTCCCTTGCCCTTCGTCATCGAGCACGCCACCGCCGACATCACCTCGGACGACGTCCGCGACATGCAGAAGGTCTTTCATCTGCCGGACCTGTCGCGTATCGACGACTCCGTTGCGAACGGCGTGTACAAGCCGGCCCCGGGGGAGCCCTACCCGCTGGCGTTGTTCTCCGCGAGCCGCGTCGATCTGGGTCTCATGCGGTTGCAGCATTACACGGCGACGCACCCGGAGCATTTCCAGCGCTTCGTCCTGTTCACCAACTACCAGCGCTATGTGGACGAGTTCCTTGACTACGGCCGGCGCGAGGTGGCGAGCGGCGACGAGTACCTGGCGCTGGTCGAGCCCGGCGACGTCGTCACGCCCAACCCGCGACTGTCCGACGCCGAGCCCGGCGGAACGCCCATCGAGCATCTGCCGCAGATGCCCGCCTATCACCTGGTGCGCGGAGACCGCCTCGGCATCACCCTGGTGAACATCGGGGTCGGTCCGTCGAACGCGCGCACGATCACCGACCACCTCGCCGTGCTACGCCCCCACTGCTGGCTCATGGTCGGCCACTGTGGCGGGCTCAGACGAAGCCAGCTCCTGGGAGACTACGTGCTCGCACACGCCTACATACGCGAGGACCACGTGCTGGACCAGGACCTGCCGCTGTGGGTGCCGGTGCCGCCGATCGCCGAGGTACAGGTGGCGCTCCAGGAGGCGGTGGCGCGAGTCACCGGCCTGCACGGGCAGGACCTCAAGACACGGATGCGCACCGGGACCGTGGCGTCGACGGACAATCGCAATTGGGAGCTGCGGTACGCCGAGCTGTCCGAGCGCTTCAACCAGTCCCGCGCCGTCGCCATCGACATGGAGAGCGCCGCGATCGCCGCCAACGGCTTTCGTCTGCGGGTGCCGTACGGAACTTTGTTGTGCGTTTCCGACAAGCCCATGCACGGCGAGATCAAGCTCCGCGGCATGGCCAACGCGTTCTACCGCGAGCGCATAAACCAGCACCTGAAGATCGGTCTCGAGACCGTGCGGATACTGCGCGAGCAAGGCGTCGATCAGCTCCATTCACGCAAGCTGCGCAGCCTGCACGAGCCGCCGTTCCGCTAGCTCCGAGTCGTAGCTCTACGGGCTTCCAATCCGCCGTCCGACGAATTAGTTTGGCGCTCATGCATCCGCTCTTGAAACTGGCCATCGAGGCCGGTCCCCTCGTCGTCTTCTTCGCCGTCAACGCGCATTTTGGGATCTTCCGCGCCACGGCCGCGTTCATGGCGGCGACGCTGGTTGCCCTCGTCCTCGGCTGGCACCTCATGCGCAAGCTCCCGATCGTGCCCTTGGTGAGCGGCATCTTCGTCCTCGTCTTCGGCGGCCTTACCCTGATCCTCGCCGACGAGCTGTTCATCAAGGTCAAGCCGACCATCGTCAACGGCCTGTTCGCCGTTACGCTTCTCGGTGGTCTTGGAGCGGGACGGTCGCTGCTCAAGCCGTTGTTCGGCTCGAGCTTCCAGCTCGACGAGGCGGGTTGGCGCACTCTCACGTTGCGCTGGGGGCTGTTCTTTATCCTGATGGCCGTCCTCAACGAGGTCGTCTGGCGCAACTTCTCAACGGATATTTGGGCGGGCTACAAGCTCTTCGTGGCCATGCCGGTCACCCTGGCCTTCGCGCTGAGCCAGGCGCCGCTCATCATGCGCCACCAGTCGCAGGCCAAGGAGCCGGCCGCCGCCGACTGACAGGCCGAGCCGCCCCTAATAGTGATCGGGGCTTTCGCCCTCGGGATTGCCGAACGGAACGAAGGTCCTTTCCCGCGCCACGCTGCGGTGGTGACCCAGGGCCCAGCGCACCGTGGGAAAGGCGATCTCGTCCCACGGGATATCGTCCCAGACCATGAGACGGGCTTCGAGGGTCTCCTCTCCCGGTGTCACATCGGGCGTGAGCAGGCGCGCCCGGTAAATGAGCTGAACCTGGGAGATGCGGGGCACCTCGTAAACAGCGAGCAGGGCGTCGATCTCGATCCGGGCGCCTGCCTCCTCCGCGGCTTCACGGATGGCGCCGGCGGCCGTCGTCTCGTTCTGCTCCAGATAGCCGGCCGGCAACGTCCAATAACCGGTCCGGGGCTCGATGGCGCGCCGGCAAAGGAGGTAGCTGTCCCTCCAGGTGCACACGGCGCCCACGACGATGACCGGGTTCTCGTAATG
>JBHICL010000100.1:0-8998 GCA_046759605.1 Alphaproteobacteria bacterium
GCCTGCGTCGGCTCATGGCCCGGCCGGTCGCCACCCTGAGCCTGGAAGCTCAGGAATATCACGAACGCATGGAAAAGACCCACCGCGACGACTGACCACGCCACAGCCGAGCCGTGCCGCCGTCGTGCCAGGCTCGGCAGGGGCGCCGACCGCCTACCTGGCGGCCGGCGTTTCCGGGTGCCGCGGCCCCAGAGGGGCCGGGGAGCGCCTACCTGGCCGCTAGAACGGGAAGATGATGTCGAACACCTGCTGACCGTAGCGGGGCTGCTGCACGTCGGTGATCTGTCCGCGGCCGCCATACGCGATGCGGGCCTCGGCGATTTTCTCGTACCCTATGCTGTTCGTCGAGGTGATGTCCTCGGGCCTTATGATTCCGGCGATCTGCAGCTCCCGTACCTCGAAGTTGACCCGCATCTCCTGGCGGCCGTAAATCACGAGGTTTCCATTCGGCAGCACCTGAGTGATGACCGCGGCGATCTTCAGGTCGACCTCCTCGTCGCGCTGTATCGAACCGGCACCCTCGAAGTCGCTGGCGCTGTCGGCATCGACCAGATCGTCCGGGTCGACCGCGTTGGGAAAGATCCTGTCCAGGTGAGACTCGAAACCGAGAAAAGCGCCGAGGGCCGCATCCTCGGCGGCGTCGCGTGACCGGCTCGAGTTGTTCGTGATCTCGGCGCTGTCTTCGAGGTCGATGAGCACCGTGAGAATATCCCCCACGTCGGAGGCGCGCTGGTCCTTGAAGAAGGCCCGGGAGCCGGTTCGCCACAGGGAATTCGGGTTGCGCAGTGCCGGCGTGGGCGCCGGCATGGGCAGCGACACCGGGCGATAGTTCGGCTGCTTGATCGGGTTCTCGATGGCGGTGAGCGGTGGCTCGGCGCCGACCTGGCTTAGTCGCTCCACCGCGTTGCAGCCGGCGAGCACCAACGTGGCGGCGAGCGCCGCCGCATGATGCATCTTCGGTTGGGGAGTAAGTTTCATGCCCCTCGGCTCGTCTAGTTGAGCGCCAGGCGCGCCGTCGGCGTGACCCGCACTTGGCCGGGGGCGAACACCGTGGCCTCGACGACGACGCCGGTCTGGCTGTTCTGGACGCGGATCGCGTCGCCCAGGCTGCCATCGTCCAGGGCGCGGCCCGTCGCGGTGAGTACGATACCCGGCGATGTGAAGACCATGGTGACGCTCTTGCCCTTGGCCACGGCGACTGGCTTTCTGAAATCGTTCATGCGAAGCGGTTCGCCGGCACGCAGGGGCCGCCGGGTCTCGGTGCCGATGATGAGCGAGATGTCGGTGACGACATTGCCCCGGATCCTCGCCTCCGGGACCTTGGCCCATTCCAGATCCGGCTCCGCGATGATCTCACCCGGTCCCAGGGACCGCACGGGCACCGGTACCGCGATCACGGGGATCAGGCGCCCCGTGAGCTGGACCTGGCGTGCGCGCGGATGGCCGGCGGGGCTGGCCACGATGGCCGACAGCCGACCACTGCGCGGCTCCACCGTGAGCGATCTGATCTCGACGGTTGCAGGTTGGTCCGCGGGGATATGGATCCGCAGGTTGCGCTGCCTGAGCCGCAGCTGGTAGCCGGCGCCGTAACCCGAGAGCTCCAGCTCTTCGAGAAGCGCCGCTTCAACCTCGGCGTAGGTCACGATGGCGCTGAGCCGCTCCACCGTCACCCGATCCAGGCGGCTCGTCGGCCGCCAATCGAGCCGGTGACGCCGGGCGACGTTGGCCAGCCAGTTGGCGTCGAAAACCGCTCGCCGGCCGGGTAGTGGGGCGTAGGCGACGACCTCCTCGCTGCCCGGACCGGAGTAGTCGAACAGGTCGCCCAGACGGATCACCTCGCCTTCGACGACCACCTGGCGATGCAGCGTCGCCGGAGCTCCGGGCGCGCCGGCCTCGACCGGCGTGAACCACATCGCGGCGAGGACCGCCGTCGCCATGAACCTCCTGATCGAAAACATCACGTAGCTACCCTTATCCCATCTGGCCCAGAGCACTCAGCATCTGGTTCGCCGCGTCTATCAGCTTGGCGTTCATCTCATACGCGCGTTGCGCGGCGATGAGGTCCGTGATCTCGGTCACGGTGTTGACGTTCGATCTCTCGACGAAACCCTGCACGAGCTGGCCGTACCCGGCATTGCCCGGGTTGCCGGTCGTTGCGGCGCCCGAGGCCGCGGTTTCGAGAAACAGGTTATCGCCCTGCGGTTCGAGGCCGGCGGGGTTGGCGAAGGTGGCCAGCTGGAACTGCCCGACGTTCTGCTGGGCGACCTGACCGGCAACTCGGACCAGGACCTCGCCGCTCGAGTTGATGGAAATGTCCGTGGAGTTCGGCGGGATGGTGATAGCCGGGAGGACCGGGAATCCGTCAGCCGTTACGACCTGTCCGGTCGGACTGAGCTGAAACGAACCGGCCCGCGTATAGGCGGTCTCGCCGCTGGGCAGCTCCACCTGGAAGAAACCGCGGCCGTTGATGGCCATGTCGAGCGTGTTATCGGTGGACGTCAGGCTGCCCTGCTCCGGGATCATGTAGACGGCCGCCGTCTTGACGCCGAGACCCACCTGCACGCCGGCCGGGACGACCGTCCCGGTGTCCGAGGAGGTGGCGCCGACGCGTCTGAGGTGCTGGTAGAGCAGGTCCTGGAAATGGGGGCGCTGACGCTTGAACCCCGTGGTGTTCATGTTGGCGATGTTGTTGGAGATGACCTCGACGTTCAGCTGCTGCGCGAGCATTCCCGTCGCGGCGATGTTCAGAGACATCATGGTCGATTACTCCCCGGCTCAAACCGTGCGCGCGAGCAACTGGAGCGCCCGCCGCTGTCTTTCGTTCTCACTCTCGATCATCCGCGCCGTGGCCTGATACGTGCGCATGACATCGATCATTCGGGTGATCTCCACCACCGGCCGGACGTTCGATCCCTCGAGCACGCCCTGCAAGACACGCGCATCCGGTGCCTCGAGAGGTATCTGGTCTGTGCTCAGCAGGGCGCTCCCCAGGGGCCTCATGTCCTGCTCGTCCTCGAAGGTCACGATGCGAAGCTTGCCGATCTCGCCGTTTTCCGTGGATACCGTGCCGTCGGCGCTGATCTGAATGTCGCTTTCCCCCGGAGCGAAGATGATCGGCAGGTCACCCTCGCTCATGACGGGTGCGCCGGCGCTGGTAACGAGCTGTCCATCCGCGTCGAGCCTGAACGCCCCATCGCGCGTGTATCGAGGTCCTTCCTCGGTTTCGACGACAAAATAGCCCTGGCCCTCTATCGCGACGTCGAGCGGACTGGCCGTGGGTTCGAGCGCACCGGGCTGGGTGTTACGTACCATTCCGCGGTCGTGGATATAGCTGAGCGTCTCGCCATTCTGCGCCTGCGCGAGGAATTCGGTGAACAGCGCGGCCTGTCCCTGAAAGCCGGAGGTCGTGCTGTTGGCGATGTTGTGGGCGATAATATCCAGTTGGTTCTGAAGGGCCATCTGGCGCGAGAGCGAGATATAGCCGGCGCTGCTCATGTTCGGATCGTCCGCCGCTCGTTCGCTGGTGCCGTGTCCGCCGCACCTGACTAGCACGGCCGACGTCGTCACGCCTGCACGGCCCATGCCATTATGGCTTCTTCCTGTCTTTCAATAGCTTAGTCGAGACGCCCCTTACGATACCGGGGCTGTCCGGCAGGCTTTGCCGGGTAACGCTTGCCCCTCGCGCCGGGGCCCGGGCTTACGAGGCAAAGGGCCAATTCAATGAAATCTTAACCAGGGACGCCGTAGGCTCCCGCGCCGAAGCAGGAATGACGTTTTTCCTTTCGAAGAGCCCCGCCCATGGCCGAGCCGAAAGAGGTCGACGACCTCCAGGATGAGGAAGGCGAAGAGCAAGAGGACGCTGTCGTCCCGCGCAAGCTGAGCGGAAAGCGTATCGTGCTCCTCTTTGTCCTGCCCCTTTTGCTGGTGACCGGGGCGGTCGCGGCGGCCGTCAAGACCGGTCTCGCCGATCCGCTGCTTGCGACTATTCAGGGCGGCGAAGGCGCGAAATCCGGCGAGCCGAGGAAAGACAATTCCGGGCCCGAGCACGCGGTCTACTACGAGCTGCCGCAGATGCTCGTGAATCTCAACAGTTCCGGCCGCAAGACGAACTTTCTCAAGATCGTGGTCTCGCTGGAGCTCAGCGAGGCCGAGGACGTACCGCACATCGAGCGCGTGATGCCGCGCATCGTGGACAACTTCCAGGTCTACCTGCGCGAGCTGCGTATCGAGGACCTGCGGGGGTCCGCCGGGATGTACCGCTTGCGCGAGGAGCTCCTGCTTCGCGTCAACAATGCCGCGCACCCGGCACAGGTAACCGACGTCTTGTTCAAGGAAATGCTGGTTCAGTAGAGGCGTCGCTCGATGAGTGATACGTCCGTGGCCGACGAAGCGAAGTCGGAAGAAGATCTTGCCTCCGAGTGGGAAGCGGCGGCAGACGAGGAAGCGTCCGCGGCCACCTCGGGGCGCGTGCTCGATCAGGACGAGATCGACAGTCTCCTCGGCTTCGACGCCGACGGCGGTGCCGGCGACGAAAGCGGTATCGTCGCCATCATCAACAGCACGCTTGTCAGCTACGAGCGGTTGCCGATGCTCGAGGTGGTTTATGACCGCCTGGTTCGGATGATGACGACGTCGCTGCGCAACTTCACCTCTGACAACGTCGAGGTGAGTATCGACAGCATTCAGTCGATTCGGTTCGGCGACTATCTGAATTCCATACCGCTGCCGGCGATATTGAGCGTGTTCAAGGCCGACGAGTGGGACAATTACGGGCTGCTCACGGTCGACAGCTCGCTGATCTATTCGATCGTCGACGTGCTGCTCGGGGGTCGCCGTGGAACGGCCGCCATGCGCATCGAGGGTCGGCCCTACACGACCATCGAGCGCAATCTCGTCGAGCGTATGATCACGATCGTGCTGCAGGACCTGAGCTCCGCGTTCGACCCATTGAGTCCCGTCACGTTCCGGTTCGAGCGGCTCGAGACGAACCCGCGCTTTGCCACTATCGCGCGTCCGGCGAATGCCGGCATCGTCGCGCGCCTTCGCATCGACATGGAGGACCGTGGCGGCAGGCTCGAGCTCATCTTGCCGTACGCGACGCTCGAGCCGGTCCGCGAGCTGCTGCTCCAGATGTTCATGGGGGAGAAGTTCGGCCGCGATTCGATCTGGGAGTCGCACCTGGCCAGTGAGCTGTGGCAGACCGAGGTCACTATCGACGCGGTGCTGGACGAGCAGATTCTGGCGCTCAACGACGTGATCGAGTTCAAGGTCGGCTCGCACCTGGTGCTCAACAACACATCCGAAGGCAAGGTCAAGCTCGTTTGCGGCAACGTGCAGCTGTTCCAAGGCAGCCTCGGCCGCAAGGGCGGCAACATCGCCGTACGCATCGATGGCGAGATCGTCCGGAACGAGGGTCGTTCATGACCATGGGGCTCTGGCTCGATGCGCTGGTGTCGGTGTTCCTCGTTGGGACGATTGCCTCATGCATTGTCCTTAACAGACGCCTCGGACGGCTGCGTGCCGGTCGCGCGGAGTTCGAGGCGATGATTGCCGAGTTTGTCCAGGCCACCGTGCGCGCGGAGCGCAGCATCGCCAAGCTTAAGTCTCACGCGGGACGCGAACACAGCGCGCTCGAGGCGGACGTCGAGACCGCCCGGACGCTCCGCGATGAGCTCGATTTTCTGGTCGAACGCGCCGATGGAGAGGCGAGGAAGCTCGAGCGGCTGATCGGCGCCGCGCGGCCTGATGGTTCGGGTGAGGAGGTCCTGGCGCCGGCCGATGGAGCCGATGCTCACTCCTCCGGCAAGACCGAGGCCGAACGCGAGCTTCTCAAGACCATGGAAGGGCTGCGTTGAGCTGTTACCGGGTTCATGCGGGTCCCGGGTTTCCCCGTAGCTCGAAGGCGGATCGGGGTCGGGGTGGCGCACGGTCCCATGGTGGGGATTCATTGGATCAGGCTGGGATGTGATCATGTCGTTTTCCTTACGTCTTCTCCCGCTTACCCTCGTCGTGGCGTCCTTGCTTCTGGTCGTCAGGGTCGGTGGGATCTGGCACGGGATCACCTCGGATGGTGTGGGGCCCTCGGCCGCGCTTGCCGCGCCCGCGCTGGCCGAGGAGGCTCACACGTCCGCCGAGCCGGAAGCTTCCCCGGCCGAGCCGTACGTGATCGGTCAGCCGGATCTCCGCGACCAGCTCACCCTCGACGAGGTCGAGGTCCTGGAAAAACTTGCCGCACGGCGTCGGACGCTCGATCAGCGAGAGAGCGAGCTCGACCTGCGGGAGGGTCTGCTCAGCGCCGCCGAGCAGCGGGTCGACAGGAAGATTCAGGAGCTGGAGGAGTTGCGCCAGCGGATCGAAGGCCTCGTGCGTCAGTACGACGAGCAGGAAGAGGCCGAGCTTCGGAGTCTCGTTAAGATTTATGAATCCATGAAGCCCAAGGACGCCGCCCGCATCCTCGAGCAGCTCGAGCTCGGGGTGATGCTGGCGATCATGGAGCGCATGAAGGAACGCTCGAGCGCGCCGGTGCTGGCCGCCATGGACTCCGAGAGGGCGCGTGTGGTTACGGCGGAGCTTGCGGGGCGCCTCAACTTCGAGCTTCCGGACGGGTAGGGCAGGCGGCCTGGGAACCATCGAACTTTCTAAAACGGCGCTCCTCGCGGTGAGCTCCGACATCCAGCCCGGGCAAGCCAGGCGGTTGCGGTCTTAGGGTTAACCTACTGTGATACAACAAGAATTCCCGTGCTTATTAAGGATGAGTTAACTCAAATATGGTCAATTGCAAGCGTCGGGCCGGGCCCTCCACTGTTGTGCTCATCTGAATTGCGGAGCCAGTAATGGCCGTTGATATGAACATGAACGTCCTTATCGTCGATGACTACAAGACGATGCTTCGGATCATTCGGAACCTGCTCAAGCAGCTCGGCTTCGACAACGTCGACGAAGCCACCGACGGAAGCATGGCGCTCCAGAAGCTGCGCCAGAAACACTATGGCCTGGTCATCTCCGATTGGAACATGGAGCCGATGACGGGGCTTCAGCTCCTCAAGGAGGTGCGGGCCGATAACGAGTTGCGGAACCTGCCGTTCATCATGGTAACGGCTGAGAGCAAGACCGATAACGTGGTCGCCGCCAAGGACGCGGGTGTCTCGAACTATATCGTCAAGCCGTTCAACGCGGCGACGCTCAAGACAAAGCTGACCAAGGTAATCGGCAACTTCTGAGGGGTAGTTTCACGTGGGAGTCAACACAGCCGACGACCGGCTCAAGCAACAGCTCCGCGCGCTGCAGGAGAGCTCGGGCGGTCAGTTGAACGCGAACGAGATCTACGAGCTCGTGCGCGACGTCGTGCGGAGCATGCGCGGCGACCTATCCGGCGCCGATCTGAAAATCCTCACCGAGATCGACCATCTCGCCACCTGCATTCGCGATGCGAGACTGGAGATCGCTTCCTTGCGGCCCGACGAGATATCGTCGCGCTACATTCCCGATGCCACTGACGAGCTCGATGTCATCGCCACCGCGACGGAAGACGCGACCAATGACATCATGGAGGCGGCGGAGAAGATCGAGACGCTGGCCGAATCTATGGAAGGGACCGCCGCCGCGGCGCTCACCCAAGCCGTCACTCGTATTTACGAGGCATGCAGCTTTCAAGACATCACCGGGCAGCGCATCAGCAAGGTCGTCGCCACCTTGCGGCACATTGAACAGAGGGTCGAGGGCCTGGTCGAGGCGTTTGGCGAGGAGATCGAGCAAATCAAGCGCGATCCGGATAAGCCGTCGGGCATACGCCGAAAAGAAAGCGACGAAGCGCTTCTCAGCGGCCCACAGAGAGCCGGCGAGGGGCGCACGCAGGCGGAGATCGACGCGCTTCTGGCTGGCCTCGATTAGCGCGCCTCGCCCATGCAGCGACTTGACACCGACGACGCGACCCGTCATGAGGCGGGAAGGTTCCCTCGAGCCGGCCGCGCGGGTCTCACGCCGGTGCTGTCGCTGTTCCTGCTGCTTGCCGCCTTCTTCCTCATGCTCTCGACCGTGTCTCGCTACGAGGAGACACGTGCCCGCGCCGCACTAGGCAGCTTGAGCGCCACATTCGGTACGGTCGCTCCGTTGGGCGGCGAGCTTGGATCGCGCCCCGGTCCGGGTGCGATCGTCGGCATCGAGCGCTTCGCGACCAAGCTGGACGAGATCCTGCGCATCACCGTCGGGATCGATCGTTACCGGCTCGATCGAAATGGCGCGATCCTCACGGCAACCTTGCGCGCAGCGGACCTGTTCGAGCCGAAAAGCACCAAGCCACGCGTTGGGGCCAGCATGTTGGCCCGGCAAGTGACGCAGCTCGTCGAGCCGGTCGCATCCGATGGCCGGGCCGAGGTTGCGATCATGAGCCACCACGCGAGGGAGCCGTGGGACGTCCGCGCAGCCCTGTCGCGGGCCCGCGCAGCGGTGCTGGCTGCGGATTTTGCCCGAGCTGGCGCGGACGCCGGGCATCTTTGGGCAGGGATCGCCAAGGGTGACCCATCGGACATCGTGCTGGTGATCCGCCTATTGCCGGCGGGCGAGGCCGCGCCCACGCCGATCTCCGAAGGGGGCGAGTGATGCACCGCGTGCTGGGCCGGCGCTGGCTCATCACGTTCGCCGATCTCGCGGCGATCATGCTCGCGTTCTTTGTTCTCATGTTCTCCATGTCCGAGGTGGATACGCATAAGTGGAAAAGCACGGTCGACGCCCTGGGCCGGAACTTCGATGTCGGTCTCCGCCATGACGATGCCTCGCGCCACCAGTCCGACGGGAGCCTCACGCCCGTATCCAAGCCCTCGGCCTTGAGCATTGCGTACCTGGCCAATCTCCTCGGCGCTGAGATGAAGAGCCACGCGGAACTCGCGCCCGTGCATCTCGACACCTACCCGGACCGCCTCATCGTCAGGCTGCCGGCGGAAATGTTCGGACAACGCGAGCCCACGCAACCGGGTCGGGACGCGCTGTTCGTGCTCGGCGG
>JBHICL010000101.1:0-8966 GCA_046759605.1 Alphaproteobacteria bacterium
GTGATCGGGCCGTCGTCCTCGCCGCTGAAGAGCGCGGTCTTGAGCTGGGTGTGAAAGCGTTGCCTCGCCTCAGGCGGAAGCTTCCGGACGTGGGTCACCGCTGTCGACGGGCTGTCGGGGAACGGCGCCCAGAAATCATCGAAGCTGGCGAAATTGAGAGGAATGGTCAACGAGCTCTCTTCGACGTCCTCTATCCCGCCGTCTTCCCACAACTGCGCGATCTGACCTCGATCGCCGTACGGCGTGTGGCGAATATGCTTGGGGGCGGCGCTGGGATCGACGTCGACCAGCGCATCCCAGACGACCCGGAACATATCCATACCCGAATGAAAATCCCATTCGCACGCCGCCACCAGCCCACCCGGGCGGGTCACCCGGCACATCTCGCGCACCGCCTGTGCCGGATCGGAAATGTTATGGATCACGAGCAGGGACAGGCATGCATCGAAATCCGAATCCGGAAACGGAAGCCGTTGAGCGCTACCTTCGGTGAAGCGCACACGTGGATCGGTGACGGACACCCGGGCGTAGCGAACGAAGTCCTGAACGGGATCGATGCCGACGATCCTCGAAGCTTTCGACACCGTGACGATGGCGTCGGTGAGCGACCCCGTGCCGCAGCCCACATCGAGCACCCGGTCGACGCCGTCGACGCCGGCGAAATCGAGAAAAAGGGGCGCCAGGCGCCTGCTCCAGCGTCCCATGTAGCGATCGTATTCGTTTCCGCCTTTGTAGGGCATGTCCTCCAGCCCCGTGTATATACAAGAGAATCCGCCGGGGACGCCGAGAACGATCGTCTGCCGAGCCCCGGAACCGCGGCGCGGCCGACGGGCGCGCACGATCTCCGGCCACCGCTTCTCAGTCAACGAGAATCTTCTGGGAGGGTGTCCAACGGCCGGTGATCAAGAATCCGTCAAATGCGGAAGATGCTCAGATGTGGATCGGGCGGCCATCGACCGCGAGGGCGGCTTCCTTGACCGCCTCGTTGAGCGTCGGATGACCGTGGGAGGTGCGGGCGATGTCCTCGGCGGCGGCCCGGAATTCCATGCCGAGCACGATCTCGTGGATCATGGTGCCGGCGTCGGGTCCGATGACGTGGGCGCCCAGAACCTCGTCGGTCTTGGCGTCGGCGAGGATCTTCACGAAGCCCGCGGTGTCGGCGTTGGCGCGGGCGCGGCTGTTGGCGGTGAAGGGAAACTTGCCCACCCGATAGGCGACGCCGGCTTCCCTGAGCTCTTCCTCGGTCTTGCCCACCGACGCCACCTCGGGCCAGGTGTAGACGATGCCCGGAATGGCGTTGTAGTTCACGTGCGCCGCCTCCCCCGCGATGATCTCGGCGCAGGCCACGCCTTCGTCCTCTGCCTTGTGCGCCAGCATCGGCCCGGGCACGCAGTCGCCGATGGCGAAGATCCCTTCCACGTTGGTCTGAAAGTTGTCGTCGATGCGGATGAAGCCGCGGTTGTCGATCTCGACGCCGAGCTCGGCGAGACCCAGCCCCTCGGTGTATGGCCGGCGCCCGATCGCCACCAGGACCACGTCGCAGTCCAAGGTCTCGGCCGCGCCGCCGGATGCGGGCTCCAGCGTGAGCGTTATGCCGGACTTCTTCGTCTTCGCCTCCGTCACCTTGGTGCCGAGCCGGAACGCGAGACCCTGCTTCTCGAGGATGCGCTTGAGATGCTTGGACACCTCGCCGTCCATGCCGGGGGTCACGCGGTCGAGGAACTCCACGACCGTGACTTCGGCGCCGAGTCGCTGCCAGACCGAGCCCAGCTCGAGGCCGATGTAGCCGGCGCCCACGACCACCATGCGCTTGGGCACCTTGGCGAGAGCGAGTGCGCCGGTCGAGGTGACGATGCGTTTCTCGTCGATCTCGACGCCGGGGAGCGGCATCGATTCCGAGCCCGTTGCGATCAGAATGTTGCGGGTGGTGATCGTTCTCGGCGCCCCGTTACCCGGCGCCACCTCGACCTCGCCCACGGCCGCGATCCGCGCCGTGCCCTCGAGCCGGTCCACCTTGTTCTTCTTGAACAGGAACGCGACGCCGCCCGTCAGATCCGCGACCACCTTGTCCTTGCGCGCGAGCATCTTCTTGAGATCGAGCTTCACCTCGCCCACGGAGACGCCGTGGGCGGCGAGCGCGTGCCGGGCCTCGACGTACTTCTCCGAGGACTGGAGCAGGGCCTTGGAGGGGATGCAGCCGATATTGAGGCACGTGCCGCCCAGGGTGTCGCGCTTGTCGACGCACGCCACCTTGAGGCCGAGCTGGGCCGCCCGGATGGCGGCGACGTAGCCCCCCGGGCCGGCGCCGATGACGATCAGGTCGTAGTCCTTCTCGGCCATGCCTCAGATATCGAGCATCAGGCGTTGCGGGTCCTCGATCGCCTCCTTGATGCGAACGAGGAAGGTCACGGCCTCGCGGCCGTCGATGATGCGGTGGTCGTAGCTGAGCGCCAGGTACATCATCGGCCGCACCTCGACCTCCTCGCCCGCCGCCATCGGCCGGCTCTGGATCTTGTGCATGCCCAGAATCGCCGACTGTGGCGGGTTGACGATCGGCGTCGACAGAAGCGAGCCGAAGATGCCGCCGTTGGTGATGGTGAAGGTCCCGCCCATGAGCTCGGCCATCGCGAGCTTGCCGTCCCGGGCGCGCCGGCCGAAGTCCGTGATGGTGCGTTCGATCTCGGCAAAGCTCTTCTCGTCGGCGTCGCGCAGGACCGGCACGACCAGGCCCTGGGGCGAGCCCACGGCGATGCCCACGTCGTAGAAGTTCTTGTAGATGATCTCGTCGCCATAGATCTCGGCGTTGACCGACGGCAACTCCGCCAGCGCCTTCACCGCCGCCTTCACGAAGAAGCTCATGAACCCCAGGCGCACGCCGTGCTTCTTCTCGAAGCTCTCTCGGTACTCCGCCCTGAGCGCCATGACCGCGCCCATGTCGACCTCGTTGAAGGTGGTCAGCAGGGCGGCCGTGCTCTGCGCCTGCTTGAGCCGCGCCGCGATGGTCTGGCGCAGCTTGGTCATGCGCACCCGTTCCTCGCCCCGTGGATCCGGCTCGCGCGGCGGCAGCTCCTCGACCGTGGCGGGCGGCGGCGGCGGCGCCGGCGGGACGGGCGCGGGCGCCGAGGGCGCGGGCGCCGGCCTCTCGCGGGTCTCGAGATAGGCGAGCACGTCGCCCTTCAAGAGCCGTCCACCCTTCCCCGATGCCGGAATCTTCGCCGGGTCCAGGCCATGCTCGTCCACCAGCTTGCGCACGGCGGGCGCGAGAGGACCCACCCCGGCCGCCTTGGCCGCGACGGGGACCGCCGGTTCCGCGACCGGCCTGGGTGGCGCCGCGGGCCTTGTCTCCGGCGTGACGATCTCGGCGGGCGGGGCTCCCGTGGCCGCGATCCGCCCGATCACCGCACCGACCTCGATGTCGGCGCCGGCCTCGGCCACGATCTCCGCGAGGGTCCCGGCGACAGGCGCCGGCACCTCGACCGTCACCTTGTCCGTCTCGATCTCGACCACGGCTTCATCGGTGGCGATGCTGTCGCCCGGCGCCTTGAACCATTTCGCGATGGTGCCCTCGGTCACCGATTCACCCATGTTCGGCACCACGATGTCCGTGCGCGCGGCCTCGGCCACCGCCGCCGGTTTCTCCACCTCGGCCGCGGGCTTCTCCACCGCCGCCGAGACCCCGGAGCCGTCGCCCCTCGCGGCGGCTTCGGCCTTTTGTCCCCCGTCGCCAGCCGCGGCCGGCCGGGTCTCCGCCGCCGCGCCTTCGGCAATGACGCCGAGCACCACTCCCACCTCGACGTCGTTGCCTTCGCCCACGTCGATATTCTCGAGCGTGCCGGTCGCGGGCGCGGGCACCTCGACCGTCACCTTGTCCGTCTCCAGCTCGACCAGGGGCTCGTCGGCCGTCACGGCGTCGCCAATCTTCTTGAACCATTTGGCGACGGTCGCCTCGGTGATCGACTCACCCAGAGTTGGTACCTTGATCTCGGTGCTCATTGTCCCGTTCGCCGTCCTCGGCTCCTCGCGCCCCGTCGAAACGGCGCTCAGAGGCTCAGCGCCTCGTTCATGAGCTTCGCCTGCTGCTCGATATGCCGGCTGAGGACGCCCGTCGCGGGCGAGGCTGCCTCGTCCCGGCCCACATAGCGCGGCCGCTCGTGCTGGGACCCGATCTCCGCCATGACCCTCTCGATGCGCGGCGCGATGAACGTCCAGGCGCCCATGTTCCGCGGCTCCTCCTGGCACCAGACCACCTCGGCGTGCGGGAACCGCCCGAGCTCGGTGATCAGCGCCTGGAAGGGGAACGGATAGAGCTGCTCCATGCGCAGAAAGAAGACCTCCTTGAGACCCCGCCGGGCCCGCTCCTCGTAAAGATCGTAGTAGACCTTGCCGCTGCAAAGGACGACACGCTTCACGTCCTTGTCGTCGCAGATGACCTCGTTGTCGTAGAGGACGCGATGGAAGGTGGTGCCGGGTCCGAACTCGGCCAGCGTCGAGACGCACAGCTTGTGCCTGAGCAGCGATTTCGGCGTCATGAGGATCAGCGGCTTGCGGAAGTTGCGGCGCAGCTGACGCCTCAGGACGTGGAAGTAGTTCGACGGCGTCGTGCAGTTGCAGACCTGCATATTGTCCTCGGCGCACAGCTGCAGGAACCGCTCGACCCGCGCCGAGGAGTGCTCGGGCCCGTTGCCCTCGTAGCCGTGCGGCAGCAGCAGCACCAGGCCCGCCATCCTCAGCCACTTCATCTCGCCCGACGCGATGAACTGGTCGATGATGACCTGGGCGCCATTGGCGAAATCGCCGAACTGCGCCTCCCAGAGGACCAACGCGTGGGGCTCGGCCTGGCTGTAGCCGTACTCGAAACCCAACACCCCGAACTCGGAGAGTGGGCTGTCGATGATCTCCAAGGGCGCCTGGCCGTAACGGATGTTGTTCAGCGGGACATACCTGTCCTCGGTCGCCTGGTCGGTGAGCACGGCATGGCGCTGGCTGAAGGTGCCGCGGCTCACGTCCTCGCCGGATAGCCGGATCGACGTCGATTCGCAAAGCAGCGTGCCGAACGCCAGCGCCTCGGCGGTGGCCCAGTCGATCCCCTCGCCGCTTTCGATCATCTTCCGCTTGCCCTTGAGCTGGCGCAGGACCTTGGAGTGGGTGTTGAAGTTCTGGGGTGGCGTGGAGATGGCGTGGCCGACCTCCTTGAGCAGCTCCAGGTCGACCGCCGTCTCCCCGCGCCGGGCCTCGCCCTCGGCCAGGCCGATGTCGGCCCAGCGCCCCTCGAGCCAGTCGGCCCGGTTCGGCTTGTAGCCCCTGGCCGCCTCGAAATCCTCGTCCAGCTTGCGGTTGAAGTCCGAAGCCATCCGTTCAGCCTCGCCCGGCTCGACCAGGCTCTCTTCCTCGAGCCGCCGGGCATAGATCGTGCGCGCCGACGGGTGCTCGCCGATCTTCCTGTACATGAGCGGCTGTGTGAACGCCGGCTCGTCACTTTCGTTGTGCCCCGAGCTGCGATACCCCCACAGGTCGATCACCACGTCCGCCTTGAAACGCTGCCGGAATTCCGTGGCGATCCGGGCGACGTGGACCGAAGCCTCGGCATCGTCGCCGTTCACGTGGAAGATCGGCGACTGGATCATCTTCGCCACGTCCGAGCTGTAAGGCGACGAGCGGGCGTAGGTGGGACTGGTGGTGAAGCCGATCTGGTTGTTGATGATGACGTGCAAGGTGCCGCCGGTCCGGTAGCCCTTGAGTTGGGACATGTCGAGAGTCTCGGCGACCAGACCCTGTCCGGCGAAGGCGGCGTCGCCGTGCAGCAGGAGCCCCGTGACCTGCTCGCGCTCGCTGTCGCCGCGCAGCTGCTGCTTGGCCCGGACCTTGCCGAGCACGACCGGATTGACCGCCTCCAGGTGGCTCGGGTTCGGCGTCAACGACAAATGGATCGTGTGGTCGTCGAACCTCCGGTCGGAGCTGGTGCCCAGGTGGTACTTGACGTCGCCCGACCCTTGCACGTCGTCCGGGTTGGCGGAGTTGCCCTCGAACTCGGAGAAGATCGCGCGGAAGGGCTTGTTCATCACATTGGCCAGCACGTTGAGGCGGCCGCGGTGGGCCATGCCGATGACCACCTCCCGCATGCCGAGCTGGGCGCCGCGCTTGAGGATCTGCTCGAGCACCGGGATCAGCGTCTCGCCGCCCTCGAGGCCGAACCGCTTGGCGCCGGTGTATTTCCTGTCGAGAAAACGCTCGAAGACCTCGGCTCTCGTCAGCGCGCCGAGGATCCCGCGCTTGCCCTGATCGGTGAACTCGGTGCGGTTCTGGATGCCCTCGATGCGTTCCTGGATCCACTGCTTCTGGTCCGGCTCCTGGATATGCATGAACTCGACGCCGATGCTGCCGCAGTAGGTCCGGCGGACGATTCTCGAGATGTCCCGAAGGGTCGCCGTCTCCAGTCCGAGCACGTAGTTGATGAAGATCGGCCGGTCGATGTCGCGGTCGGAGAAGCCGTAGGTGGCGGGATCCAGCTCGGCATGCGGCTCCGGCTGAACCAGCCCGAGCGGATCGAGCCGGGCGTGCAGGTGGCCGCGGACACGGTAGGCGCGGATGAACATGAGCGCCCGGATCGAATCCATGGTGGCGCGGCGGATCTGGTCGGCATCGGTGGGCGCGGGCGCCATGAAGGCGATCGGCGCTCCGGCGAGGGGCGCGCCGGCGGCGGCCGCCGCCGCCGCGGCATGCATCCCGCCACCATCCTCGCCGCCATTGCCGATGACCTTCGCGTCCTTGGGCGCCCAGCTGGCGCCCCGCATCTCCTCGAGGAGCACGCGCGCGTCGTCGTGCAAGCCGGCGAAGAAGTCGGCCCAGCTCGGATCGACCGAGCCCGGATCCTCGAGATACCTGGCGTACAGCTCGGCGACGAAGGTCGCGTTGACGCCGCTCAGGAAAGAAGTCTGCTGCATATGGCTGGCCATTTTTCCATCACGCGGCGCCCGGGCCGCGCTCCCTCATGGCGGTGGCCGACGGACGCCGGCCGTCAGCCCCCCAACGCTTCCACCATTGTACTCCCAAGAGCCGCCGGAGAGTCCGCAACCTGTATGCCCGCGCTCCGCATCGCCTCGATCTTCGCCTGCGCCGTTCCCTTGCCGCCCGATATTATGGCGCCCGCGTGTCCCATGCGCTTGCCGGGCGGGGCGGTCACCCCGGCGATGAATCCAACCACAGGCTTCTTAACCTTCGATTGCCTTATGAAATCGGCGGCATCTTCTTCGGCCGATCCGCCGATCTCGCCGATCAGGATGATGCCTTCGGTCCGGTCGTCGGCGAGAAAAAGCTCGAGCGTGTCGACAAAACTGGTTCCGTTCACCGGATCGCCGCCGATGCCGATGCACGTCGACTGACCCAGCCCGGCCGTCGTGGTCTGCGCCACCGCCTCGTAGGTCAGCGTGCCCGAGCGGGAGATGATGCCAATGCGGCCCGGCGTATGAATGTGCCCCGGCATGATACCGAGCTTGCACTCGCCCGGCGTGATGACCCCCGGGCAGTTCGGGCCGACGAGCCGGGTCCGTGAGCCGGTAAGGGCACGCTTGACCCGGACCATGTCGAGCACCGGGATACCCTCGGTGATGCAGACCGCCAGACCGACCCCGGCGTGGATGGCCTCGAGGATGGCGTCGGCGGCATAGGGCGGCGGTACGTAGATGACCGCGGCGTCGGCCCCGGTCTCCGCCACGGCCTCGGCCACGGTGTCGAAGACCGGCAGGTCCAGATGCGTCTGTCCGCCCTTGCCGGGGGTGACGCCGCCCACCATCCTGGTGCCGTAGGCGATGGCCTGCTCGGAGTGGAACGTGCCCTGGGCGCCGGTGAAGCCCTGGCAGATGGCCTTCGTGTTCCGATCGACCAGCACCGCCATTCTCACGCGGCCTCCCTGACCGAGGTAACGACCTTCTGGGCCGCGTCGGCGAGGTTGTCGGCGGAGACGATCGACAGGCCGGATTCGGCGAGGATCCTCTTGCCCAGCTGGACGTTCGTTCCCTCGAGACGAACCACCAGCGGCACATGGAGCGAGACCTCGCGGGCGGCGGCCACGACGCCTTCTGCAATGACGTCGCAGCGCATGATGCCGCCGAAGATGTTCACGAGGATGCCTTCGACGTTCGGATCCGAGAGTATGATCTTGAACGCAGCCGTGACCCGCTCCTTGGTGGCGCCGCCGCCCACGTCGAGGAAGTTCGCGGGCTCGCCGCCATAGAGCTTGATAATGTCCATCGTCGCCATCGCGAGACCGGCGCCGTTCACCATGCAGCCGATGTTGCCGTCCAGGCGGATGTAGTTGAGCTGGTGCCGCGCGGCCTCCACTTCGCGTTCGTCGTCCTCGTCCTCGTCCCGCAACTCCACGACCTCGGGATGCCGGTAAAGGGCGTTGTCGTCGAAGTTCATCTTGGCGTCGAGGGCGAGAAGCTCTCCCGCACGGGTCACGATGAGCGGGTTGATCTCGATCAGGGAGGCGTCGAGCTCGTTGAAAGCCCTGTACGCCGCCTGCAGAAACTGCGCGGTGACCCCCACCTGCTTGCCTTCGAGCCCCAGCGCGAAGGCAATCTCGCGCGTATGGAACGGCATCATCCCGGTGGCCGGATCGATCGTTACGGTGACGATCTTCTCGGGCGTCTCGGCCGCCACCTCCTCGATCTCCATGCCGCCTTCGGTCGAGGCTATGACGGCAATACGGCTGGTGCCGCGGTCGATGAGCATCCCGAGATAAAACTCGCGCTCGATGTCGCAGGCTTCCTCGACAAAAACGCGCTTGACCTCCTTGCCGTCCGGCCCCGTCTGCCGGGTCACGAGCACGTGCCCGAGCATGGCCGCCGCGTGCTCGGCAACCTCGTCGAGCGTCGAGGCCAGCCTCACCCCGCCCTTGCCGTTCGGGTTGTTCGCGAACCGGCCGGCGCCCCGTCCGCCGGCATGGATCTGCGATTTGACGACCCAGG
>JBHICL010000102.1:0-8950 GCA_046759605.1 Alphaproteobacteria bacterium
CGTAGAAGATGACCGCGTGCATGCCGTTGTCGCGGAAGTACTCGCCCATGGTGCAACCGGCATACGGGGCGATGAACTGGAGCGGCGCCGGTTCCGAGGCGGTGGCGGCGACGACGATGCTGTATTCCATGGCGCCGTAGTCCTGAAGGGTCTTGACCACCTGCGCCACGGTGGAGCGCTTCTGCCCGACCGCGATGTAGATGCAATAGAGCTTCTGGGACTCGTCGCCCGACTCGTTGATCTTCTTCTGATTGATGATGGTGTCGATCGCCACCGCGGTCTTGCCGGTCTGACGATCGCCGATGATGAGCTCGCGCTGGCCGCGCCCGACGGGCACCAACGCGTCGAGCGCCTTGAGGCCGGTCTGCATCGGCTCGTGCACCGAGCGACGTGGAACGATGCCGGGCGCCTTCACCTCGACGCGTCGCCGCTCGGTCGTGTCGATGGGACTTCCGCCGTCGATGGGATTGCCGAGGGCATCGACGACCCGGCCCAGGAGCGCCTTGCCCACCGGCGCGTCCACAATGGCGCGGGTGCGCTTGACGGTGTCGCCTTCCTTGATGTCGCGGTCGTCGCCGAAAATGACGACGCCCACGTTGTCCGACTCGAGGTTGAGAGCCATGCCCTTGAGGCCGCCCGGAAACTCGACCATCTCGCCGGCTTGCACGTTATCAAGCCCGTGGACGCGCGCCACCCCGTCGCCGACCGACAGAACCTGGCCGATCTCGGAAACGTCGGCCTCGGTGTCGAAGTTGGCGATCTGGTCCTTTAGGATCGCGGAAATCTCCGCTGCCCTGATTTCCATCTAATGGGCCCCTTTCATGGCTAACTGCATGCGTTGGAGCTTCGACCTGACCGAGGAGTCGAACATCTTCGATCCGACCCGCACGACCAGGCCGCCAAGCAGGCTGGGATCGACGCTCGTCTCCACCGCGACCTTGCCGCCGACCACGTCCCTGAGCGCCTCGGTAAGCGCCGCCTGCTGCGTCTCGCTCATGGGCCGGGCGCTGATCACCTCGGCGGTCACCTCGCCGCGTCGTCGGGCGAGCTCGGCCAGGAAGGCGTGGATCATCGCCGGCAGTGCGAACAAGCGTCCGTTGGCGGCCACGACCCCGATGAAGCGCCGGACCAGATCGCCCGCGCCGGCGCTTTCCAGGATCGCAGCCATCGCCCGGACCTTGGCGGCGCGCTCGATCAGCGGACTGCGCACGAGCTTGACCAGGTCCGCGCTTTCGCGGAACAGATCCTGGAGTGCCCTGAGATCGTCGGCGACGGCGTCGAGAGTCCTCGTCTCCTCGGCGAGCTCATAGAGCGCTGTCGCGTATCGCTCGGCTATGCCGCCGACCACGCTCGTCTCGGTCGCCACGTGCGACAGCCCCCCCAAACCAACTTTCAGGCGACTGCATCAAGTCGCCTTCGTTCTTCAGTGGAAAAGCAAGCTTTGCGTCGGGAAAGCCCGCCAGCAAGGCAGGCGGTTCCTAGCACAAGGCCCATACGCTTGCAAGGCGGCTCGCCCCCCGCATATCCGCCCATTGATTCGCGGAACGAGTGGCAACGTGCGTATGCATTGAGGCGGCGGCATGGCCGCGATTCGGTGTCCGCAAGCCCGTTGCATGAAAGGCGCGCCGGGGCGACAGTCCCCCCATGAAACGAATGGGAGCGAACGCCGGCGCGCCGAGGGAAGATCGGCCAAGTCTGGGCGGCATCCTTGCCGAACCTTTTCAATATCTGAGCCGCGGCGGCAAGCTTCGCGTCTACGCCTCGGCCGACGGCCGCTACGTCCTCAAGGTGCCGACGACGCCGGCCGAGATCGTCGCCTGGCACGAGAGCGACGGCGTGCGGCTCACCGAACTCGCGTGGGCACGCGGGCTGGGCTCCGACGACCTGGCGATCGCCCGCCGAATCCTCGACGGCGGCATCGAGAGCTATCGCCTCGCGGCGAGCCGACTGTGGCGAGAAGCGGGGCTCGTCCACGTCCACCTGCCACCTTATGAAGACCTCGAGGCGCGGGTCGTGGTCTCCGACGAGACGGCGCCGGTGGACCTGAGCCGCTCGCCCTTCATCGTTCAGCATCGCGCCGAGCTCCTCGGACGACGGATCGAGCGCCTTCACGCGACGGGAGACCTCGAGGGATGCCGCGCGTGTCTCGACGACCTGGTGCGCCTCATCGAACGCATCTGGGCCAAGGGCATCGCCGAGCATACGCTCAACTTTCACAACAACACCGGTTACGCGGCGCGCTGCCTGATCCTCCTCGATGTGGGCGAGCTCGAGGAGTCCCGCGGTCGGGTCCTCGCGCACGCACGCGACGAAAAGATCCTGCACAAGAAATCGCAGGCATGGCTCGCGCGCCGCTTTCCGGGCCTCGCGGACGACCTGGCAAGCCGGATCCGCCTTCGCCTGAACCCGGATGCCGTAGAGCGCCTCTGGCTGGCGGCCGGCCGGGGCTAGAGGAAGCTGTAAGGGTCCACGTCCACTTGGACCCTTACGTTGCCGGGAACGCGCGCCCGATCGAGCCAGGCGCGCACGACGGCCTGCAGAGCCACGCCCCGGTGGGCCTTCAACAACAGCCGGCGGCGGTGCCGGCCCCGGAGCACCGCCATGGGCGCCGGAGCCGGTCCCAGCACCTCGACGCCCGGCCCGCCCGGCGCCGCCCGACCGAGGTCCCCCGCCACCCGGTCCACGGCGGTGGCGTCCCGCCCCGAGACCACCAGCGCCGCGAGCCGTCCGAACGGCGGCCAGCCGCCTTCCTGCCGGGCATCCGTCTCGAGCGCGATGAAGCCGTCCCGGTCGCCGCTCGCCAGCGCCTGCATGACCGGATGCTCGGGCACATGGGTCTGCAGCAGCACCCGTCCCGGTCGCTCCGCACGGCCGGCGCGGCCGGCAACCTGGTGCAGCACCTGGTAGGTGCGCTCGGCCGCGCGCAAGTCCCCGCCCCGCAATCCCAGGTCGGCGTCGACGATGCCAACGAGCGTGAGCGTGGGGAAGTGGTGCCCCTTGGCGATCATCTGGGTGCCCACGAGGACGTCCACCTCCCGCTCCTCGACCGCGCGCACGAGCTCGGCCGCCGCCTCGGGTCCGCCCACCGTGTCGCTGGTCATGATGGCGATGCCCGCCGACGGTGCGAGCTCCCAGACCTCCTCGGCAACCCGCTCGACACCGGGACCGCAGGCCACGAACGTGCCGGCCTCCTCGCACGCCGGACAACGCGGCGGCTGCGGACCCTGGTGACCGCAGTGGTGGCACTGGAGCCGCCGCCGGTACCGATGCTCCACCAGCCACGCGGTGCAGCTCGGACACTGAAGCCGATGGCCGCAGGCCCTGCACAGGGTCAGCGGCGCGTAGCCGCGCCGGTTCAGAAACAGGAGCGCCTGCTCATTCTCGTCGAGCACGCCCAGGAGGGCCTCGCACAGCGCGGGAGACAGGAACCGGCCACGGGGCGGCCGGTCAACGCGCAGGTCAACCACCTCGATGCGGGGCAAGGCCGCTTCGGCGTACCGCTCGCGGAGCTGGAGCCGGGCATAGCGGCCGCGTTCGACGTTGACCACCGTCTCGAGGGATGGCGTCGCGCTCGCCAGGACCAGGGGAAACTCGCCCAGCCGCGCCCGCACCGCCGCCATGTCGCGGGCGTGGTAGGTGACGCCGTCCTCCTGCTTGAAAGCGGCCTCGTGCTCCTCATCCACGACGATGAGGCCGAGCCCGGCGTATGGCAGGTAGAGTGCCGAGCGCGCCCCCACGACGACGCGCGCCTCGCCCGCGGCCACCGCCCGCCAGGTGGCCCGACGCCTGAGCTGACCCACGTCGGAGTGCCAGAGCGCTGGCGGAGCCCCGAACCGGTCCTCGAAGCGGGAGAGAAGCCGCGGCGTAAGCGCGATCTCGGGCAACAGCACGAGGATCTGCCGTCCGGCCTCGAGCGCGGCGGCGATCGCCTCGAAGTACACCTCGGTCTTGCCCGAGCCCGTCACCCCGTCGAGAAGCGTGACCGAGAAACCGCCCGCTCTCGCCTTTTCCATCAGCCGGTTGGCGGCCATCCGTTGGTCGGGCGTGAGGGACGGACCCGGACGGGTGGGATCGGGGACCGGAAAGGGCGGTGGCGGCAGATCGACAGGGTGAACCGCTCCCGCATCGACAAGCCCCTTGATCACCCCGGCGCTCACCCCGGCCTCGCGCGCCAGCTCCCCGCCCGGCCGCGGTGGCCCGCCCGCCAGGACCTCGAGCACGCGCCGCCGCGCCGGCGTCATGCGTATCTCTTGCGGCAGCGACACGGCCGCGTATGCGCGCCTCGGCGCGGGCGGCTCCAGCGCCGCCGGGACGCTCATGGCCATACGCAGCACCGATCCGGGCGCCGCCAGGGTGTACGCGGCCACCCAGTCGACGAATCGCCTGAGGACCTCGGGCATGGGCGGTGCATCGAGCCGTTCCGCGATCGGCTTGAGCTTCTCGGGATCGACGTCACCCTTGGGTGGTCCCCAGACGACGCCGTACACCAGTCGTGGGCCGAGCGGCACGACCACGAAGTCGCCGGGCCTCAAGGAGAGGTCCCCATCGACCCTATAGTCGTAGGCTCCCGAGAGTGGCAGCGGCAGCAAAACGCTGATCTCTCCGGACAACACCGCCTCTTTGGTCGTAGTGGCGTCGAGTGGGGGCATCGGCTACACTTTATTCGAGGGGCTGCCGGCGGCCAACGCGCCAACGGAAAATGGAGTCGGCCGCCGGCCAAGCCCCGGAGCCACGACGACCACGGGTAACCCGATGAAGTTCTTCGTCGACACGGCAGACCTGGACGAGATCCGCGACCTCTCGGCGACGGGCCTCCTGGACGGGGTGACCACGAACCCGTCCCTCGTCGCGAAATCGGGGGGCGGCATCCACGAGGTCGTCAAGGAGATCTGCGGCATCGTATCCGGTCCGGTGAGCGCCGAGGTCACGGCGACGACCCTCGACGAGATGCTGGCCGAGGCCGAAGTGCTGGCTGCCATCGCGCCCAACGTCGCGGTCAAGGTGCCGTTGACGCCCGATGGTCTCAAGGCCTGCCGGACGTTGAGCGACCGGGACGTGATGGTGAACGTCACGCTTTGCTTCTCCGCGGGCCAGGCGATTCTCGCCGCCAAGGCGGGAGCCACCTTCGTCTCCCCCTTCATCGGCCGGCTCGACGACATCGGCGCCAACGGCATGGAGCTCGTCGCCGACATCGTCGAGATCTACGACCAGTACCCCGCCTTCGAGACCGAGGTGCTCGTCGCCTCCATCCGGAGCCCGAAGCACGTGGTGGAGGCGGCGCGACTCGGAGCTCCCGTGGCGACGGTGCCGCCCAACGTTTTGCGTCAGCTCTTCGTCCATCCGCTGACGGAGAAGGGCCTCAACGCATTTCTGGCCGACTGGCGAAAGACCGGGCAGTCGATCCTTGCCCCCGGGAAGAGCACGCCCGAGGCGGCCGAGTAGCCGAGCGATGGCGGCGGGAGCGCACCGGCAATGACCAGGGCCAGCAAGCAAGGCGCCGTCCCGCATTTAGACCTCGCCGAGGACCAGGTGCTGGGCTACCTGCGACGCAATCCCGACTTCCTCGCCCGCCACCCGGACCTGTTCACGAAGCTCGTGCCGCCGGCGCGCAAGTTCGGAAACGGCCGGGACGCCACGGTCATGGACCTGCAGCAGTTCATGCTGGGGCGCCTTCGGGAAGACGTGGGCCGGCTGGAGAAGCGGCATGACGCCCTCGTCGATACGAGCCGCTCGAACCTGCGCACGCAGTCGCGGGTCCACGCCGCCGCGCTGGCGCTTTTGAGCGCCCGCAGTTTCGAAAGCTTCATCGAGATCGTGACGACCGACCTGGCGATGCTGCTCGAGATCGACGTCGTGGCCATGTGCATAGAGTGCAGCGAGGTCACGCGCGTGCGGCCCGACGGCATCCGGCTGCTCCCCAGCGGCTCGATCGATGAGTTGCTGGGCCGCAGGGCGGACGTGGTGCTGCGCGAGAACACGGTGGGCGAGCGGTGGCTCTACGGCAGCGGCGCCGGTCTCGTCCGCTCGGACGCGCTCCTGCGGCTCCGGGTGCGCCGGCAGCCACCGGACGCGCTGCTCGCCCTGGGCGCGCGCACGCCTGGCCACTTCCATGCGGGGCAGGCGACCGAGCTCCTGAGCTTCCTCGCGCGCGTTCTCGAGCACGGCATCCGGAACTGGCTCGACGTGCCGGCATAGCCCGGCCGGGGGGCACCGTATCCTTTCCCATGTTGCCCGGCCATCCCCGACTGATCGAGACGTATGAGGACTGGCGTCGCTGGCTGCGCCACGAGCGCCGCGCGTCGCCGCACACCCGGGACGCCTACGCGGCGGACGTGGCCGGCTTCCTGCGATTCCTCGCCGAGCACATCGGCCGTGCCCCCGATCTCTCCGATCTCGCTTCCCTCGGCCACCGTGACTTCCGCGCCTGGCTCGCCCGCAGGATGACGGCGGGCAAGGCACGCACCTCCACGGCACGGGCGCTGTCCGGGGTGCGATCCTACTTCCGCTACCTCGACCTGACCGGGCTTGTGCACAACGCCACCCTCGGCGCGATGCGCGGACCGCGGCTGCCGCGAAGCGTCCCGAAGGCGTTGAGCGTCGAGCAGGCGGTCGACGTGCCGTCCGCCGCAACCGAGCTGCAACCGACCGATTGGGTCGGCAAACGGGACACGGCGGTCTTCAGTCTGCTCTATGGCTGCGGCCTGCGTATCGGCGAGGCGCTCGGCCTGGACCGGCGGGACTTTCCCGGCGCCGGCGCAAGAGAGGGCCGCAGCCTTGTGATCACCGGCAAGGGCGGCAAGCAGCGCGTGGTGCCGTTGCTGCCGGTGGTGGCGTCGGCCATCGCGGACTACGTGGCCGCCTGCCCCTTTCAGCTCGACCCGGGCGGGCCACTGTTCGTCGGCGTGCGGGGAAAGCGGCTCGGCCCCCGGGTCGTCCAGGGACAGATGCGGAAGCTCAAGGTCTGGCTGGGCCTGCCGCCCGAGGCGACGCCGCACGCGCTGAGGCACAGCTTCGCCACGCACCTGCTCGCCGCCGGCGGCGACCTGCGCACGATCCAGGAGCTGCTGGGGCACGCCTCGCTCGCTACGACCCAGCGCTACACGGCGGTCGATGCGGCGCACCTTCTCGAGGTGTACCGCGCCGCGCACCCGCGGGCGCGGTGACGAGGGGTCTCAGCGGGGCTCGCGGAAACAGACCACGTCGAACTCGAGCATCCGGCCGTAGTTGCGGTTGTAATAGCCGGGAACGATCATGTGCGCGGTGAAGCCGAGGGCCTCCAGGCGCTCAAGCAGCTCGAGGTAGTGGGGCTGGCTCTCGTAGACCGGGGCCATGGAGAGCTCGAGCTGCACCCCCTCGATGCGCTCGATGCCGTCGCCCAGACCGTCGAGCACCTGTGCCTCGTAGCCCTGGGTATCGCTCTTGACGAAGACCCGGTCCCCCGCTTGGGCGACCCTCGGCAGCTCGGCGGCCAGGGTCACCATGGGCACGCGTTCCTTGCCGGCATACCGGGCGCTCGAGAGCCACCGTTGCGCCTCCGCCGTCATGGGCAGGAGGGAGCTCATGTCCGATTCCGGCGAGACGTTGACTTCGACCTCGCCGGGACGCTCGCCCACGGCCGCCCGTTCGGCCACGCGCCAGTCGGGGTGCGCGGCGGCGGCGCGAACCGCCGCCGCATGGGCCGCCTGGGTGGGTTCGTAGGAGACGATGCGCCCGCGGTAGCCGTTGTGGATGAGCGCCGTCGCGTATTGCCCGGCGTTGGCGCCCACATCGAGGACAAGGGTGATCCCGTGGCGCTCGAGCATGGCCACGAGCCGCGGCCAGTGCTCGGCGAAACCCGGATAGCGTCCCACGTCGAAGCCGAGCCGCCGGCAGATTCGTCGAAATTTCCCAGCCATCGCGCCCGACCGCCTGAAGTGCAGGCTCGGCCACCTGCGAAGTCGCTCAGATGTTCAGCTTTTCCAGGAGCTCTTGCGCCCGGCGCACGCGCTCATCGGTCGCCTTGGCGGGTTTCAATTCACGGACCTTGGCTTCAACCTCGGACTCGGGCACACCGGTATCTTTCAAATATGCCATGGTCGCAGCCACCTCTAGATCGAAAGCGGAGTATTCTTTCATAATCCTCAAGTAATCCTCGACCCTTTTACTGCGAAGACGACCGAGTTGGCCAGGTTTTTTCTCATCAGTGGTGAATATATAGTAGGGAACCGAGTGCGGTCCCAGCTTTTTTTCTGATACAACGCGCTTTTCGACTTCGGCGAAGTCCATGGCCTCGGCAACCTCGGCGGAAAACGGGCCATAGTCGTGATATCCATAATTCAGTCCTGCCGCCATGCCGCATCGCTCGAGGAGGTAGAGCGTCTTTTGTAGTCGGGTCCTTCCAACCAGCTTTCCACCGTTCAGCGCCACGACTCCAGTTACGATATCTTCGCTTGTCATCCCGTCACTTCCTCCCAAAGAGCCCGTAGACGATCGCGCGCCTCGACGTCCGGAACGTACACTCTGTAGAAAGGCTCCTGCGCCAGCGCTTGAACCACACGCGAGGACACGTATATGTCCTCTGGGTTCTCACTTTGTTCACTATCACTCACGAGAACCTTTTTCAACGCATTTTCGGACTCCCAGTCGTACCAGGTGTAACCGCCGATGCGCCCGTCGTCCTCGAGGAGCGTGAGACCGGGCTCCAGCTCGAGCGTCTTCGCTCGCTCACGCAGCGCTTTCTGGAACCTCAACCGGGCCTGGTCGGTTTTCGCACGCATGATGCCAACGTCGAAGCACTTATAGAGGCGCCGGTCGAGGAGCCGCCGGGCCAAATCGGCGACGCCCTTGTCCTTGCAGCCTGCGAGATTGCCGAGGCTCGCCGTGACGGCACAGTCGTCCAGCGTGCCATACTGTTGGAGCCCGGGCTGCGTCTGCATCAGGTACACCACAACCGGATCCCTGGGGGAGATCC
>JBHICL010000103.1:0-8932 GCA_046759605.1 Alphaproteobacteria bacterium
GTAGCGATGGCTCATCGTCTTCGCTGAGGAACTCCGGGATAACGGGGTCGAAACAAAGCCGGCATGTGAGAGGAGGTTGAGAATGAAGGGGTGTCTCAAGCGTTCAGTCCGCGCCGCCGCTTTGGCAGCCGCCATGCTTTTCGTGGGCACGGGGGCGTGGGCTCAGGACGTTCACGAGCTACCGGAAGGGCTCACGAGCGAGGAGATCAACGCGTTCCTCGCCGAGCTCAGCGACGAGGAGGTGCGGCAGCTGTTCATCGCCCAGCTGGCACGAATGTCCGGCGACACCGCCGGGGCGGAGGCGGGCGGCGGCAAAAGCGGCATGGCCGGCTTCGTCGATACCATGGAGAGCGATGCCGAGAAGGTGCGGGAACGCCTGACCATGCTTTTGGGCACCCCCGCGAACGGTCCTCAAGTGGTCGCCGACACCTTCCGCGAGATGACCCGGCGTGGCGGCGCCCTGGGCTTTTTCTTGGCCCTCGCGGCCCTCATCGCCGCCGGCGTGGTCGCCGAGTGGCTCATGAGGCGGCTGACCGCCGACGTTCGGGCACGCGTCGACGCGACCCCCGAGGGCGCGCTGGGGGTGAAGCTGTGCAGCCTGCTGCTGCGCGGGGTCCTCGACCTGCTGTCGATCGCCGCGTTCGCGGGCGGTGTCCTCGGCGCGTTCGTCCTGTTCCGTGCAAGCGACACGGGCCGGGATTTCGTGGCCACCTACGTGCTGGTGGTCGTGATCGTGCGGATCGCGAGCGTCATCTCGCGTTTCTTCTTCTCGCCGCGGGCGCCGCAGCTCAGGCTGTTGGCCGTGAGCGACCGAGACGCCCACTACTACCACCGCTGGATCCTGTGGTTGGCAGGAGTTTCGGCTTTCGGGAACCTTACGATCGAGTTCCTGCAGCTTCGCGGCACCACGGAGACGGCGCAGATCCTGCAGACCGCGTCGGTCTCCCTCGTGCTGGCGGTGATGATATGCACGGTGATCTGGCAACGCCGACGCCAGGTCGCCGGTCTGATCCGCGGCGGAGTGGACAGCGCCGAGGCCAAGGCCTCGTCGGATGCGGTGGTGCGCCTGCGCGCGCAGCTCGCCGACCTCTGGCACGTGCTGGCGACCCTCTACATTTTCCTCATCTGGGCGCTCAAGATCGTAAGCATGCTCACCGACCGCGACGCCCGGCCAGGCGCGGCCTTTTTCAGCCTGGCGATTTTCCTGATCGTGCCGGCGATCGACGCCCTCGTGGGAAGCGGTCTCGCGCGGGCGTTCTCGCGCAAGGCGGAGGATGAGGAAGGCGCCGCGCGCGTCATCCTGGATGCCCATGACAGGCAGACCATTGCCGCCATCCGCCGTGGCGTCCGCGTCCTGCTGGCGGTCGTCGGCTTCGCGGCGCTCCTCGCGGTATGGGGCTTCGACTTCACCTCGGCGACCGAGCATCCCATCGCCGCGATGGTCGGCCGGCCGGCCTTCAACATCGCCATCATCCTGCTCCTCGCCTACATCGGCTGGGAGGTGATCAAGACCGCCATCGACCGCCGTATAGAGGGCGAAGGCGGCGACCCCAGCGATGGCGATGGGGAGGCCGAGGAGGGTGGTGGCGACCCGGGCACGCGGCTCCAGACCCTGCTGCCACTTCTGCGCAAGTTCCTGATCGGCGTGTTCGTCGTGTTCGTGGCGCTCACGGCGCTGTCCTCGCTCGGGGTCGAGATCGGGCCGCTGCTCGCCGGCGCCGGCGTCATCGGCATCGCCATCGGCTTCGGCGCCCAGACGCTGGTGCGCGATATCTTCTCCGGCCTGTTCTTCCTTATCGACGATGCCTTCCGGGTCGGCGAGTACATCGAGATCGACGCCAAGCTGAAGGGAACCGTGGAGAAGATCTCGGTCCGCTCCATGCACCTCCGGCACCACCGCGGCGCCCTGCACGTGCTGCCGTTCGGCGAGCTAAGTTCGATCACCAACCGCAGCCGCGGCTGGGTGATCGAGAAGCTGGATCTGCGGCTGCCCTACGACACCGACGTGGACAGGGTCCGCAAGATCATCAAGAGGATCGGCCAGGAGATGATGGACGACCCGGACCTTGGCCCGCGCATGATCGACCCGCTCAAGTCCCAGGGCGTTTACAAGCTCGAGGACTCGGCCATGATCGTGCGCGCCAAGTTCACGTCCAAACCGCGCGGTCGGGCCAAGGTGCGCCGGGAAGCGCAGATCCGCATCAAGCAGGAGTTCGACAAAGCCGGCATCCACTTCGCCCACCGGCAGGTCACTGTGCATGTGCCGCCCGGCGCGGACAGCGCGGCCGCCGGCGCCGCGGCAGCCGCCACCGTTCAGCAGGAGGAGGAGGCAGCGGCGGCGGACGGCGCCAAGGCGTGAGCCTCGCCGGCGGTCCTATGCGACCAGTGCGGGCTCCAGCTCGACGACACGGCGGCCGCGTATGCTTTCGTCGGCGGCGAGGACGACGCGCAGGCTGTTGACGGCGTCCTCCATGTGACGCGTGAGGTCCACGTCCTCGCGTATCGCCTCGAGGAAAAAGGCCTGCTCCCGGTCGCACAGCTCCTGATGGCCAGGCTCGTCCGCCATGTCGATGGTCTCGTCGGGCCGGGTGAAGTGGTTCCCGGCGTCGATATCGCTGTGGTGCAGGCGCAGCATGCTCGTCTTGGTGTGGGTCTCCATGTCGGCGGAGCCGTGTTCCGTGTCCCCGTCCTGGCGCATGACGATGCTCACTGAGCCCTTGGGACCCACGACGTCCTTCACGAAGAACGCAACCTCGCTCATCATCGGCCCCCATCCGGCCTCGTACCAGCCGACCGAGCCGTCCTCGAAAGTCACATGAAGGTGGCCGTAGTTGTACATCTCGGGGGCGATATCGTCGGTGAGGCGCGCCCCCACCGCGTGCACGCGGACCGGCTGGCAGCCGGTCAGCTGGCACATGACATCCACGTAGTGGACGCCACAGTCGACGATCGGCGAGAGAGACTGCATCAGGTCCTTGTGCCAGGTCCAGGCCTCCCCCGAGCTTTGCTGGTTCAAGTTCATGCGCATCACCAGCGGCTTGCCGAGGGTGCGGCCCAGCTCCACGAGCCTGGTCCACGACGGGTGATGACGCAGGATATAGCCCACGACCAGCTTCTTCCCCTGCTTCTTCGCGGTCGCCACCACCCGCTCCGCCTCCTCCACCGTCGTGGCAAGGGGCTTCTCGACGAAGACGTGGGCGCCCGAGTTCATGGCGGCGATGGCGAACTCGGCGTGGGTATCGGCCCAGGTGTTGACCGAGACGGCGTCGGGTTTGGTTTCCGCAAGCGCCCCGTGGAAGTCGTTGAACCGGGGGACGCCGTCGAGCGCGGGGGGGAGCTCTTGCGAGGCGATGTGCCGGCTGACGAGCCCGGCGAGGTCGAACCCGTCCAGGGCGTGATACGCAAGCGCATGGGAGAGCCCCATGTGCCCGACCCCCGCCACCAGCACTCTCACTTGCTCTTCCATCGCGCCCCGGATGCCGCTATCGGCTCACAACCGCCGGCCGGTCTCGGCGTCGAACAGGTGAACGAACTCCGGCTCGGCCGAAAGCCACACTGGTTGGCCCCGGTCGAACTGTAGCCGCTCGCTGAGGAGAAGGTCCACTTCGTCCTCGCCGAACTTGCAGACGACCAGCGTTTCGTGGCCGGTCGGCTCGACCACCATGACCTCCGCATGCAGCCCTTCGCCGTCGCGTCCGAGGCGAATGTGCTCGGGCCTCACGCCCAACAGGATGCTTTGATCCGATTGGGCCGCCGCCGGTGGCATTACCGACAGCGTGCCGCCCGCGACTACCGCCCGTGGCTCTTCGCCCGTCAGATCGAGCCGCCCGGGTATGAAGTTCATCGCGGGAGAGCCTATGAACCCGGCGACGAAGGTGTTGTTCGGGTGGTCGTAAAGCTCGAGGGGCGTGCCAATCTGCTCCACGACACCGTCACGCAATATGACGATGCGATCGGCCATCGTCATGGCCTCGATCTGGTCGTGGGTCACATAGATCGAGGTGGCGCCGAGACGCTGGTGGAGGTCTTTGATCTCCGTGCGCATCCGCACGCGCAACTTGGCATCGAGGTTGCTCAGCGGCTCGTCGAAAAGGAAGGCCTGGGGATCGCGAACGATCGCCCTGCCCATCGCGACCCGCTGGCGCTGGCCGCCGGAGAGCTGGCGGGGAAAGCGGTCGAGAAACTCGGTCAAGCCGAGAATATCGGCGGCTTTGGCCACGCGCTCGGCGACGGCGGCCTTGTCGACTTTGCGCTGCTTCAAACTGAACGCGAGGTTGTCGGCGACCCGAAGGTGCGGGTACAGCGCATAGTCCTGAAAAACCATGGCGATATCGCGGTCCTTCGGCGCGACGTTGTTGACGACCGTACCGCCAATTCGAATCTCGCCGGTGCTGATTTCTTCGAGCCCGGCGATCATTCTAAGGAGCGTGGACTTGCCGCAGCCGGACGGACCGACAAGGGCCACGAATTCACCATCGGAGACCGTAAGATCGACACCGTGGATGACCTCGACCTTGTCGTAGAACTTTCGCACGTGCTCCAGCTTGACCTCGGCCATCGCCTTCGCTCTCCGCTTTTGCCTCGCGACAAGCTCACGTCTTGGAAACGCGGGCAGTCGGTGTCCAAACGCGCATCGAAATGCACAAGGATGACGAGATTGCGATATTCAAGTGCATTGGTGCACAATGATATTGTCAAGTGCATTGGTGCACAATGTTGGTCACTTCGAGCCCGACAGGGATTGTAAGGAGAGCAAAAACCCAGGGAGGAGATGGTTATGACAGCGCTCGACCTAAGGGGAGCACTGACCGCCGCGGCCGTGGGCGCCATGGTTGCCCTGCCCGTCCTTGCGAGCGGCGCGTCAGCTCAGGAAAAGGTCACACTCATCATGGAAAGCTGGCGTAATGACGACCTGCGTGTTTGGCAGGACGTCATCATCCCGGCCTTCCAGGCACAGCACCCCAATATCGAGATCAAGTTCCAGCCGACCGCGCCCGCGCAATACAACGCTACGCTCAACGCCAAGCTGGAGGCGGGGACGGCGGGGGACCTGATCACGTGCCGGCCGTTCGACCAGTCGCTTGCGCTGTTCGATGCCGGACACCTTGCCGCCGTTAACGACCTCCCGGGCCTCGAGAACTTCAGTGACGTGGCCAAGAGCGCCTGGATCACCGATGACGGCTCCACCACGTTCTGCGTGCCCATGGCCTCCGTCATTCACGGTTTCATCTACAACGCCGACATCTTCGACGAGCTCGGCCTCACGCCGCCCAAAACCGAGGCGGAGTTCTACGCCATACTTGACAAGATCAAGGAGGACGGCCGCGTTGCGCCCTTGGATATGGGCACCAAGGACCAGTGGGAAGCGGCGACGATGGGCTTCCAGAACATCGGCCCCAATTACTGGAAGGGCGAGGACGGCCGCAAGGCGCTGATCGATGGAACGGCGAAGCTCACCGATCCGGAGTACGTGGCGGTATGGGAGACGCTGGCCAAATGGGCCGACTATCTTGCGCCGGGATACCAGGCGCAGAGCTATCCTGACAGCCAGAACCTGTTCTCGCTGGGGCGGGCCGCCATCTACCCCGCCGGCTCGTGGGACATCGGCACGTTCAATGCCAGCGCCGACTTCAAGATGGGCGCATTCCCGCCGCCGTTGCCGGAAGGGGCCGACGAGCTCTACATCAGCGATCATACCGATATCGCGGTCGGGATGAACACGGCCACCGAGCACCCGGATGAAGTTCGCGTGTTTCTCGAATGGGCGACGACCGCGGAGTTCGCCACTCTCTACGCCAACGAGCTGCCCGGTTTCTTCTCGCTGTCGAAACACGAGGTCAACCTCGAGGATCCCCTGGCGCAGGAGTTCGTGAGCTGGCGCAAGATCGCCAAGCCGACCATCCGCAACTCCTACCAGATCCTGGCGCGCGGCGAGCCGAATCTCGAGAACGAGTTGTGGGTCGTGTCCGCCAATGTGATCAACGGCTCGATCACGCCGGCGGAGGCCGCGCAGCAGGTGCAGTCCGGTCTCGAAAAGTGGTACGCGCCGCAGCAGTAGCGCGGCTCGCTCACTCAAGCATCCCCGGCGTGGCGCGGCGCGTCGGGGATGCGAACCGGCATAAGGCGCGGGGCGCTCGAGGCGGGTGAACGATGGCACGCCCGAACGGAAAGCCTTTCCCGTGGCACATCATCGTGTTCCTGGCGCCGGCGACGCTCGTCTACACGGTCTTTCTCGTCTATCCGCTGATCGACAGCCTGCGCCTTAGCTTTTTCGTGCCGGACGTGGAGAACGGCACGATCTTCGGCGGTTTTCAGAACCACATCGCGCTGCTGACCGACGAGGTCTGGTCCGAGCGCTTCTTCAACGCGCTGGCCAACAACTTCATCTTCTTCCTCGTCCACATGCTGGTGCAGAACCCGGTCGGTCTCGCGCTCGCGGTGCTGATTTCCGTGCCACGACTGCGCGGCAAGGCGCTCTACCGAACGGCGATGTTCATGCCGACCATGCTGTCGTTCGTCATCGTCGGCTTCGTCTGGCAGCTGATCCTGAGCCCGCTCTGGGGTGTGTCGCGCGGATTCCTGGACCTGTTCGGCCTCGGCCACTTGTTCGCGCCGTGGCTGGGCCTCGAAAGCTCGGCGCTGCTCACGATCTCGCTCGTGTCGGTCTGGCAGTTCGTCGGTCTTCCGATGCTGCTGCTCTATGCCGCGCTCATCAATATTCCCGAGTCGCTGTTCGAGGCCGCCAAGGTGGACGGCGCCAGCGAGTGGTCGGTGTTCTGGAAGGTCAAGTTTCCGCTTCTGCTGCCGACCATCGCGATCGTTTCCATTCTCACGTTCGTCGGCAACTTCAACGCGTTCGACCTCATCTTCACGACGCAGGGCGGTCTGGCCGGACCCAACTTCGCCACCGACATTCTCGGCACGTTCTTCTTCCGGACCTTCTTCGGTTTTCAGCTTTCACCGCCGAACCAGACCATGGGCGCGACGATTGCCGCCATGATGTTCCTGATCATTCTCACGGTGGTGCTCATCTATATGTTCGTGGTCCAACGGCGCCTGCTGCGCTTCGAGCTCTGAGATGACGAACGAAGCCCGGACAAGACTGCTCGCCCATCTGGGCTTGCTCTTCTACACCGCGATCGCGGTGATGCCGGTGGTGATGATCATCGTCAACTCGTTCAAGACCCGGCGTGCGATCTTCGGTGAGCCGGTCGGGTTTCCGACGGCAGAGACGTTCAGCCTGATCGGCTATTCGACGGTGTTCGAGCGGGCGAGCTTCGAGCTGTTCTTCGCCAACAGCCTCATCGTTACCTTGGTATCACTGTTCCTTGTCGTGCTGACCGGCTCCATGGCGGCGCATGCGCTTGCGGAGTACCGGTTTCGCGGCAACCCGCTGATGGGGCTTTATCTGGCGCTCGGTATCATGATCCCGATCCGGCTGGGCACCGTCAGCATTCTCAACCTGGTCGTGAGCCTCAACCTCGTAAACACCCTCACCGCGCTGATCCTGGTCTACACGGCCCAGGGTCTTCCGCTCGCGATCTTCATCATGACGGCGTTCATGCGCCAGGTGCCGCGCTCGCTCAAGGACGCGGCCCGGGTGGACGGGATGAGCGAGTACATGATCTACCTCAAGGTCGTCCTGCCGTTGATCCGGCCCGTCGTGGCCACCGTCGCCGTTTTCACGATGATTCCCATCTGGAACGACCTCTGGTTCCCCCTCGTTCTCGCCCCCGGCGACGAGACAAAGACCGTGACCCTCGGCGCGCAACAGTTCATCGGACAGTTCATCACCGACTGGAACGCGATACTTGCGGCGCTGTCGATGGCCATCGTTCCAATTGTCGTGCTCTACGTGTTGTTCTCCCGGCAGCTGATCGCCGGCCTCACATCCGGCGCGGTCAAGTGAGCGGAGCGCCACGGACCGCGAAATAGCAGCTCGGTCCACGTATTCGACCGCCGACGGCCAACGCCCTCCTAAGGTCACGGATTGCGAGATTTCTTGCCCGGCTCTTGCGGCCTATGGCGAACACAAATTTCTCATAAGTCCGACACAAGATATTGTATTTCAAATTTGTTATTGCGCAGTTGATTGTATTTCCGCGACTCGGCGCGAATCACTACGTTACGCGTCCGCTATGCAAGACCGATGGAGTAGGAACATGCGCCGACGGCTCCTTGCGGCACTGGCCATTCTGGTCCTCGCGGCATGCGCCCGTGACGCGGGCCCGTTCCCCACGGGGCCCAGCTTGTACAACGTCAGCATCAAGCCCGCCAACGTCGATCCCGGTCATTCGTTCGAGGTCAGCTTCCGGATCGACTACGACGGCCCTTGGGATGACATCAGCAACGTCACCCTGGTGGGGCTGCCGGACAACACGGTGGCCGCCGGGACGATCACTCATCTCAACTTGCCGGCCGCGCGGGGCGAGCCCTCCAAGACGGTCGTCTTCCTGAACAAACCGGCCGCCGACGGCATCTATCCCCTCGAGCTCCACGTGAACGTGGAAAATGGGGCCAACCTGGTCTTCCGCGGCCTCGGCCCGCTGGTCGTCAACGACGTCCCGGCACGGCTGGCGTTCGCGGGCTTCGATCCGAGCACCCACAGCGTCCGCGAATGCAGCGATGGGTACAGGACCGTCGTCCTCAACTACGTGGCCGCCGACGACAACGGCGCCTCCGATGTGTCCGACCCGCGGATCGCGGCGATCTCGCCCGTAGGCCTCCTGTCCGTTGACGGTGTGCCCCTGGCCTTGAACACGCCGCGCCGCAACGACGTTGTCGAGGACCTGGTGACATCGGAAGTCAAGGTCAACTGCCGGGTGAAGGCGCCGCAGCTCTGGCACTGGACGTTGCAGGCGACCGACGAGGACACCCCCCGGGAGGAGAAGCGCGACACGAACCAGACCGTGGCGGCGTACTACACGAACCG
>JBHICL010000104.1:0-8907 GCA_046759605.1 Alphaproteobacteria bacterium
GTCTCGTGGACGACGGACGACAACAGCAACGCCAGAAGCAGCGTGGCATAGATGATCCAGGCCGAGGCCGCGTCCCGATAGCCTGGCGCCGGGTCCCGGTGGTCTCTCTCTAGAATCATCGTGTCACTCCCGGGCCGCCACGGAGCGGCCCTCGTTGGAGGCTTGTTCGCATGCCATCGTGTCGCAACCGATCCCAGCCGGTTGTGCAGATACGCACAACTGCCCGTCTATTTTTGAAAGGGCCCGATCGCCGCGTGGCCGCTCGGGAACTCGGAGCAAGGAGCCCGCGCCGCCCGCGCGGGCTTGACTCACAATTGACTCACCGGAGCCGGGTGTTCTTTGATTTCACTTCCGGAGGTATTGCTCTGTGGATGCGTCGGGGCGCGGCTCGTCCGCCGCCCCGGCGGTTTTCTGTTAGCACCACGACACACGAAGGACGAGGGAGGCTATGAAAATCAAACGAAGCGTGATTGTCGGTCTTACCCTGGCGCTTGCGGGTTGCGGGGGTGAACTGGGCAAAACGGAGGGTCTCGAGCCAACAGGGTCCGACTTCAGCAAGGACCTCTACACCGGCTACGTGGACCTCTCCAGGAGCGAGTACAACGAGGGCGACTATCGGGACTCCGACAGGTTCGCGATCCGGGCCCGATCGGCCGCGGGGGGCGAACTGGTCGAGCCGGAGAAGATCTCCGCGCGCAAGCTGCCCGGCGACAAGGTCGACGAGCTGACCAGCGCGCGCGCCCGCCTGGTCGCCGCTCTCGACCAGGGGGCGGAGGAAAAGTTCCCCGAGCTGGCTTCGCGCGCCCAGGTTTCCTTCGATTGCTGGATGCAGGAGCAGGAGGAGAACCGCCAGCCCGACGACATCGCGGCGTGTCAATCCGGCTTTACGACGGCCGTGGCGGAGCTCGAAGAGGCAATGAAACCGCCGCCGGCGCCGGTCGTGGAGGCGCAGCCGGAGCCGAAGCCGATGCAGACGCTGGAGCCGCGCGAGTTCGTCCTCTACTTCGATTTCAATGAGGCCGAGCTGACCGCGGACGCCAGTGCGAAGCTCGCCGAGGCGCTCGACTACGCCGGCTCCGTCGATTTGGCGAAGTTCGACGTCGCCGGCTACACCGATACCGTCGGAACGGCTGACTACAACGACACGCTGGCGCAGCTACGAGCGATCACCGTCGCCGCGGCCCTCAGCAAGGCCGGCATATCGAGCGCGGATATGGAGGTTGCCTCTTATGGGCAGAACGACCTGGCCGTGCCCACCGGCGATGGGGTGCCGGAGCCCTTGAACCGGCGTGTCGTCCTCATAGTGTCGAAGTAGGTCCGGCCGATACGGTCGGGACGCGGGTCTCCCTCTTTGGTCGCCGCGTTCCGGCCGAGCCGGGTTATGGCAGAGCGACGCCCCCGCTTGATGCACGCGGGCAGGGATGCGGCGTATGATACTGCGTGCGGCGAATGCATGATCTCCCAAGCGAGCTCGGCGCCTACATTCTGGTGATCGATCTCCAGAGTCCCCTGGCCGTCCGGTCGCCAAGACCCGGGCTTCTGCCACCGGGGCGCTATGCCTACTGCGGCAGCGCGTACGGTCCCGGCGGCATCCGAGCTCGCGTTCGCCGCCATCTCAGGCCCGTCAAGGCCCTCCGCTGGCACGTGGATCGGCTCACCCGGCACGGACGGATCGCTGGTGTCGGTGTTCTGCCCGGCGGACGTGAGTGCGAGCTCGTCGCCCGTCTGCTCACGACGGCCGGAGCGAGGGTCCCCATGGCGGGTCTGGGAAGCTCCGACTGCCCGCGCTGTCCGGCGCACCTGGCGCGGGTCGTACGCGATTTCAGCCCGGCGGTCATAGGCATACCCTCGACCGCGGTGACGCCCCGGGACTTGAGCAGGGCCGCACGAGAGATATAAAGGAGACGATGGGACAGTTTCTGGACACCTTCGGCGGCCTGTCGTTCTACGGCAATTCCGCCGTTGATTGGATCACCGCCCTGGCGCTTGCCGGTGTGGCGTTCGTCGTCCTCATGGCTCTACGAAGGTTCCTCGTCGGACGCCTCGAGGCTCTGGCGAGGGGGGACGAGGAGGTGCCCGCCAAGGCCACGGTCGCGGCCGGCCTCGTGCGGCGTGTGGCCGGACCGTTCCTCCTCGTCGTCGCGGCGTTCGCCGGAGCCTACGTACTGGATCTGCCGCCGCGAATCCGTGGCGCCGTCGGCGCCGTGCTGTCGATCGCGCTGTTCCTGCAGCTGGCGCGGCTCGCCACATACGCGTTCGTCACATGGCTCGAGGTGCAGGCGCAGAGGCGCCTGGCCGAGGATCCTTCGGCGCGCACCGCGCTCGGGGCGGTCAGCTTCGTCGGCCAGGTGGCCATCTGGTCGGTCGTGCTGCTCCTGGCCCTGGACAACCTGGGCTTCGATGTCAATGCGTTGGTCGCCGGCTTTGGGATAGCCGGCGTCGCCGTTGCCTTCGCCGCTCAGAACATATTGGCCGACCTCTTCGCCTCTCTGTCCATCATCCTGGACAAGCCCTTCGTCGTGGGCGACTTCATCATTGTCGGCGACGTCCTTGGCACGGTCGAGCGCGTCGGGGTCAAGACGACGCGGCTCTCCAGTCTGACGGGCGAGCAGGTTGTGATGGCCAACAACGACCTCTTGGCGAGTCGAATTCGCAACTACGGCCGGATGGCGCAGCGGCGCATCACGTTCTCGATCGGGGTCACCTACGAGACGCAGGCCGAGAAGCTGGAGGCCATACCGGGAATGCTGCGGGAGGCGGTCGAGGCCCATGAACCGGTTCGCTTCGACCGTGCGCACTTCAAGAGCTACGGTGATTTTGCTCAGATCTTCGAAGTGGTCTATTACGTGCTCAAGCCCGACTATAACCTGATGATGGACATCCAGCAGTCCATCAACCTGGCCATTCGTCGGCGTTTCGACGAGGAGGGGATCGAGTTCGCTTACCCGACGCAGACCTTGTACGTCCACCGTGCGAACGGCGAGGGCGCATAGCCGGGTCCGTTCGGGCGCCGTGCTCGCATCCCGGACCGTTGTCAATGTGGCCGCTTTCGAAACCGCGGCCGGGAGGAACGTGCACCGAACTCAGGGAGGCGATCATGGCAAGATTGATCAAAGCTATTCCCATCGCGTTTCTGGTCGCGGCTCTCGGGACGATGGAGGCCCTGGCGGACGAGCCGTCGACGTTTTTCGGACGCTATTCCGGGACCGGCATAACGCAAACACCGGATGCCAGTTTCTTCGGACTGGTCCCCCGCGATCTGGACGTTCAAATCGGTCCGGAAGGCGATGGTTTTTTCGTCGAGTGGACGACCGTCATCAGGGACCTCGCCGAGCCCGAGCCGCGCCGCCGGACCTCGCGCGTGAGCTTCACGCCGACGGAAAGACCGGGGTTCTACAAGGAGAGCCGGGCGGGAGAGCCGGTCACGGATGGCGCCCTGCGCTGGGCAGCGATCGCGGGGCGCACCCTGATCGTGAACGTGGTGGCGATCCTGGATGACGGAGGCTACGGCGTCCAGACCTACGAGCGCACGATCCGTGACAGTGATGAGATGATCCTGCGTTTCACAAGCAACCGGAACGGCCAGGCCGAGCGCATTGTCACCGCCCGGCTGAAGCGCGACGGCAGCTGACTCGAGCCGCCTGGGTCATCGCGCCATTGTCTCGGATGTACGAAGCTCGTTGGCGGGAGGCAGCGTGGACAGCCTCGCGGTCTTGATGGACGAGATCGACGCCGAGATGCGGCTCACGGCCGGCTTCACGGGGCGCACGGAGCTGTCGCCCGCCGTGCGCGAGGCCATGCTCAAGGTGCCCCGCGACAGCTTCGTGCCGGAAGCCGATAAAGGCCTGGCGTACGCGAACCGGCCGCTGCCGATCGGCCATGGCCAGACCATCTCGCAGCCATTCATCGTCGCGTTGATGACCGAGCTTTTGGATCCGAAGAAAACGGATATCGTGTTGGAGGTCGGCACCGGCTCGGGATACGAGGCCGCGATCCTCGCCGAGATCGTCGAGCACGTGTACACCGTCGAGATCGTGGAGGAGCTCGCGAACAGGGCGCGGCAGAGCTTGGCGGGCTATGTCAACGTCGATGTTCGTCTGGGGGACGGCAACCAGGGCTGGCCCGAGTACGCCCCGTATGACTCCATCATCGTCGCCGCCGCCGCAGAGGAGGTTCCCCCGGCCCTCGTCGCGCAGCTCAAGATCGGGGGGCGAATGGTGCTTCCCGTTGGCAAGCCGTTTGGGGACCAGGACCTGATGCTGGTGCTGAAGGATCGGTTCGGAGGGATCTCCGAGCGGTCGGTCCTCCCCGTCGCCTTCGTGCCGTTACGAGGTCCGCGCTGGCGACGCCGCTGATCCCGCATAGCCGGCTCACCCCGTCAACGCCTTGAGCTGGATCATTTTTCGGGCCCATCGTTCCGGCGCAAAGTGGCGGCGAGGAAGACCGATGTTCAATGTTTCGCCTGTGAGGAGAGGAGCCGCGGGCGCGGCCTACGCGGTGGTGTTCGGTGTCGGCGCGTGTCTCGCTGCCGCACGGGCCACCGCCGATGACGTGGTCGGTTCACCCGACGTCATCGGCATGCTGAGCGAGTATCGGAGCGCCGCGGACGATACGTTGCTCGACATCGCGCTCAGCAACGGGCTCGGCTACGTGGAGCTCGTGGCGGCGAACCCGGGTGTCGATCCATGGCTGCCGGGGGAGGGGACGACCATCGTTCTCCCCACGGCGCACGTGCTGCCCGACGCGCCACGGCGCGGGATCGTGATCAACCTCGCGGCCCAGCGGCTCTACTACTTCCCGTCCGGCAGCGCCCGCGTGCATACCTTCCCGATCGGTATCGGCCGCGCCGGCCTCGAGATGCCGCTGGGCGGTACGGTCGTGGTCGGCAAGCGCGCCCAGCCCAGCTGGGTCCCACCGCCGTCGATAAGAAGCGAGCGCCCCTGGCTTCCGGCCGTCGTCCCCCCTGGTCCCGATAATCCTCTCGGCGATTTCGCGCTCGATCTCGGCTGGTCCGGCTACGTCATCCACGGCACCAACCTGCCCTATGGGATCGGCAGGCGCGTGAGCCACGGATGCGTTCGCATGCATGCGGACGATATACGCTTCCTGTTCGGCGAGATAGGCGCGGGCGCGCCGGTCGAGGTCGTGGATCAACCCGTCAAGCTGGGCTGGCGGGATGGCGAGCTGTATCTCGAGATCCATCCAAGCCAGGCACAGGCCGATCAAGCCCAGGTAAGCGGCAGCTTTCGTCCCGAACCCATCGAGGGACTGCTCGCGATGGTTCGCGAGGCGGCCGGCGCCGATCCACATCGGCTGGACTGGGCGCTCGTTGCGCGCACGGCGGAGGAACGCCGGGGTATTCCGGTCCGGGTCACGCGCTGACGGACGATCGACGGTTGACCTCCTCGGGTGGGGGAGCTCGCCGTCGTGCTGAGGGGCTATTTCTCCAATTGAGCCTGGAGCATCTTTTCGGCGGCCTCCCTCGCCGCCCTCGCGTCCGCCGCCGCCGCTTCCGCGCGGTCTGCCGCTTCATCCGCCCTTTGGGCCGCCAGCCTTGCACTAGCCGCCGCCTCCTCGGCGGCGGTCTGCGCCGCCCGGACTTGATCCTCGAGGCGGGTGACAGATGAGGTGACCGACTCCATGTCCTGCTGAGACGCGCAGGCGGCCACGATGAAGAGTGTCGCCCCGGCCAAAGCCAGGCGGGTAAGACGATGTGTTCCGTTCATGGCTTCCCTCGACAGCGGATTGATGATGCGTATTGTACCCTCGACGCGAATGCGTGGGCGCCGCTGCAGCCACTTCAACGGGACGAGAGTGTACTTTGCATTGATGCGGATCAAAAGTGGTGGCACATAAAGCGTTGCGCCAGGTCAAGGCGTTCCGTCAGGGTCGAGGTAGGTTGAGCCTCCGGAGCATCGAAGAAGTGAGCGAGCAGGAAACTTTGCCGGCCTCTGGTCAGGTTTGGGAGCACTTTCACCACGAGGCGGATATTGGTGTGCGCGGCTTCGGGCGGACGAGAGAGAGCGCGTTCGAGGGGACTGCGTGCGCGCTCACCGCCGTGGTCACCGATGTTTCCAAGGTGGCTCCGGAGCGATCGGTTCAGATCCGCTGCGACGGCCAGGACGAGGAGGCTCTGCTGGCCGAGTGGTTGAACGCGCTGGTCTATGAGATGGCCGTGCGCAAAATGCTGTTCAGCCGTTTCGAGGTGAGCATCACGGGCAATCATCTCGAAGCCACCGCCTGGGGTGAGCCCATCGACAGGGCGCGTCACGAGCCGGCGGCCGAGGTCAAGGGCGCGACCTACACCGAGCTCGAGGTGCGGCAGCTCCAGGGCGGCACTTGGATGGCGCAGTGTGTTGTAGACGTGTAGTTGGGTGGTGGTCATGGAGACGGAGCAGTTCGTAAGGGTGTCCGAGTTCGAGTGGCGGATTGAGCCAAAGGGCGCGATGCGTGTGCCCGCGGTGATCTACGCGGACGAGGCGCTCATCCGCGACATGGACGAGAAGGTTTGCGAGCAGGTGACGAACGTCGCCATGCTTCCCGGGATCGTCAAAGCGTCCTACGCGATGCCGGATGCTCATTGGGGCTATGGATTTCCCATCGGTGGCGTCGCCGCGTTCGATGCGGACGAAGGCGGCGTCGTTTCCGCTGGCGGCGTCGGTTTCGACATTTCGTGTGGCGTGCGCACGATGCTGACGGGCCTGCCGGTTGCGGAAATCGAGAAGGTCCGACGCCCCTTGGCGGACGCCCTCTTTGCCAAGGTTCCCGTTGGCGTCGGCAGCACCGGGCGAATACGGCTGTCCCATTCCGAGATGGACGCGATGTTGAGCGGTGGCGCCGCGTGGGCGGTCGCCCAGGGCTATGGGCGGCCCGAGGACCTGGAGCGTATCGAGGAGCGTGGCCAAATGGCTGGCGCGCGCCCGGACTGCGTTTCGGATCGGGCCAAGACCAGGCAACGCGACGAGATGGGAACCCTGGGTTCCGGCAATCACTATCTCGAAGTGCAGGCCGTTGCGGAGATCTATGATCCTACAGCGGCGGCCGCGTTCGGGCTCCAGCGTGAGGGCGAGGTGGTGGTGAGCATCCACTGCGGCTCCCGCGGCCTGGGCCACCAGATCGGCACGGAGTTTCTGCGCGACATGGTCGCCGCGGCCGCGGAGTACGGAATCGCGCTTCCGGATCGCGAGCTCGCCTGCGCGCCTATCAACTCGCCGCTCGGCGAACGCTATCTAGGCGCCATGCGGGCGGCGATAAACTGTGCGTTGGCGAACCGGGAAATCATCGGCCACCTGACCCGGGAAGTGTTCGCCGGATTCTTCCCCGGGGCCTCGCTTCCAGTGCTGTTCGATGTATCGCACAACACCTGCAAGATCGAGCGTCACGACGTCGATGGCGTCCGCAGGCGCCTTTACGTGCACCGCAAGGGCGCCACCCGCGCCTTCGGTCCGGACCACCCCGATCTGCCCGACCCGCTCAGGAGCGTGGGACAGCCGGTCCTTATCGGCGGCAGCATGGGAACCGCATCCTTCGTGCTGGTGGGAACGCCGGAAAGCGAGGTTTACGCCTTCAGCTCGGCCTGTCATGGCGCCGGCCGCAGGATGAGCCGCCACCAGGCCCTGAAGCGCTGGAAGGGCCGAGAGCTCGTGGACGATCTTGCCGGGCGCGGCATCACCGTGAAGAGCCCGTCCTCGCGTGGCGTGGCCGAGGAGGCTCCCGGCGCCTACAAGGACGTGGAAGCGGTGGTCATCGCGGCCGAGAAGGCAAAACTCGCGCGCAGGGTCGCGAGGCTCGCACCCGTGCTCTGCATCAAGGGTTGAGCCGGGTCACGGTCCGTCGATCATGTCGATGAGGCGTTGGGCGTCGCGCGCGGCATAGCCGGCCTCGTCATTGTCGAAATAGCAGAAGACGTCCCGTCCGGCGGTGCTCCAGTCGGCGATGCGTCGTGCCCAGCCGGCGAGGGCGCGATCGTCGTAGGAGCCCCGATACGCCCCCAGCGGTCCGTGGAGACGGATGTAGACGAAGTCGGCGGCGGACCGTACGGCGGGCTGACGGCGGTCGAAGTCGTAATGGCAGCAGGCGGCGCCCCTGGCGTCCAGCAGGTCGAACACCTCGTCCTCGAGCCAGCTCTCGTCGCGGAATTCGAACGCGTAACGGTGTCCGCCGGGCAGCGCTTCGAGAAAGGCCGCGAGACGATCCCGGTTTCGGAGCCAGCGCGGCGGGAGCTGGAAGAGAACGGGGCCGAGCTTGTCTTCCAGGGCCTCCACCGCGCCGAAGAACCGACCAAGGCCCTCGGCCGGCTCGCGGAGCCGTCTTATGTGGGTGATGTACCGGCTCGCCTTGCATGAAAAGAGAAAGTCCGGCGGCGTGCTCTCGCGCCATTGGGTCACCGTGGCGGTGCGGGGCAATCCATAGAAGGTGCTGTTGACCTCGGCCGTCGAGAACCTGGTGGCATAATAGGCGAGGAACGCATTCGGCCGCGTTCCCTCCGGGTAGAAAGGGCCGATCCAGGGCTTGTAGTGCCAGCCCGAGGTGCCGATGCGGACAGTACCGGTCACGGACCTTCGATGTCGCTCGTCGATTCTTCACGGCTCGGCAGGGCGAACTCGGCGGCGACCGGAGCATGGTACGACGCGGGGTCGTGGCGCACCTCGGCAAATCCCACGAGCTCGTCCCCGAGTGCCTCGTTGTGCACCTCGAAGCGACGGTAGTAAGCCATGAGACCGTGCGAGACGAGTATGTGGTCCAGCATCTCCGGCCGTCCGTGATGGACGACCGTGTACCGCCTGTCCTCCGCCACGCTGCGCTCCAGGGGGACGAGCGCGCGCGGCGCCAGCTCGCCGCTTCCCGTGTCCTCTTCCGCGCCGCGTATGATCCGTGTGGGGACCTCGTCGAGGCCGGCGTTGAAAT
>JBHICL010000105.1:0-8891 GCA_046759605.1 Alphaproteobacteria bacterium
AGAATGGCGTTCGTGACAGCCGCGGGCGCGCCGATGGCGCCCGACTCCCCGCACCCCTTGGCGCCGAGGGGGTTGTGAGTGCATGGCTGGCTCTGGTCGAGCTCCGAGACGAACGGCGGCTGCTCGTCGGCGCGGGGCAACGCATAGTCCATGAACGAGCCGGACAGGGGCTGGCCGCTCCCGGGCTCGTAGACATAGTTCTCCTTCAGGGCCTGTCCGATCCCCTGGGCGAGCCCGCCATGTACCTGCCCTTCGACAACCATGGGGTTGATGACGACGCCGAAGTCGTCGACCACCCAATAGCCTACCGGGCGCACCACACCAGTCTCGGGATCGATCTCCACCTCCGCCACGTGCACGCCGTTGCTGAAGGCGAAGCTCGGCGGGTCGTAGAACGCGACCTCGTGCAGCCCCGGTTCGACGCCCTGGGGGTAGTCGTGGGGCGCGTGGGCCGCGCGGGCGACATCGGCAAAAGCGAGGCGCCTGTCGGTGCCCGCGACCACGAAGCCGCCGTCCCGGAAGTCCACGTCCGCTTCCGAGGCCTCGAGTATGTGCGCGGCGATCTTCTTCCCCTTGGCGACGATCTTGACCGCCGCGCGGTCCAGTGCGGAGCCACCGACGGCGATGGAGCGCGACCCGAACGTACCGGTACCGAAAGGAACCACCGCCGTGTCGCCCTCCTCGATCTCGATCCGGTCGAGGGGCACGCCCAGGCGGTCGGCGAGGATCTGTGCAAAGGTGGTGGCGTGGCCCTGTCCATGGTTGTGGGTGCCGAGCCGGGCCACGACGCCGCCTTCCGGGTCGACGCGCACCTCGGCGGATTCGAAGAAGCCGCCCCGCGCCCCCAGCGGCCCCACGAGACGCGATGGCGCGACGCCCGAGGACTCGATGTAGCACGCGATGCCGATCCCGCGCAGGAGGCGGTGCTGCGCCGACCGCTTGCGTCGTGCCGGAAACGAAGCATACGCGGAGACCTCCAGAACACGCTCGAAGAGTTTTGGGAAGTCCCCGCTGTCATAGGTGGGGCCGATGGGCGTCGCGTATGGCATGGCCGCCGCTTGGATCAGATTGCGCCGGCGTATCTCGGCGCGGTCGAGGCCGAGCTCGCGACCGGCACGATCGGCGAGACGCTCGAGCACGTAGCACGCCTCGGGCCGGCCGGCGCCGCGGTAGGAGTCGACGGGGACAGTATTGGTGAAGACGCCTGTCACCTCCACGTGGATGGCCGGCGTGCGATACATGCCCGCCAGAAGCCCGGAGTAGATGGCGCTGGGGATCGCCGCCCCCCACGTCGAGACGTACGCGCCGAGGTTGGCCAGGGTCTCGACCCGCAAGGCGAGGAAATGCCCCTCGCCGTCGAGTGCCAGCTCGGCATGGGTTACGTGGTCGCGGGCCTGAGTGTCCGAGACGAGGCTTTCAGTACGGCTCGCGATCCATTTCACCGGGCGGCCAAGCCGGCGCGCGGCCCAGGCCACGATCGTCTCCTCCGGGTAATGCTTGCTCTTATTGCCGAAGCCGCCGCCCACGTCCGGCGAGATCACGCGCACCTTCGCCTCCGGCATGGCCAGCTCGGTTGCGACCGCGCGCCGCACGAGGTGGGGCGTTTGCGTTGTGGCGTGGAGGATCAGGGTGTCCGAGGCCGGATCGACGAGGCCGATGACCGCGCGCGTCTCGATGGCGGCGCCGGCGAGGCGGTTGTTCACGAGGTCGATGCGCGTGACGTGCGTCGCCCCCCTGAAGGCTTCCTCGACCGCCGAGCTGTCGCCGCGTGTCCAGCGGAAACACACATTGCCTGGCGCCTCCGGATGAAGCCGCGGGGCGCCGTCGAGGATCGCTTCCCGCGACGCGACGACGGCGGACCGCTCCTCGTAGTCGATCTCCACCAGCTCCGCGCCGTCCGCCGCCCGATCACGGGTCTCCGCGATCACCACCGCCACCGGCTCGCCCACGTGACATACGACGCCCCGGGCAAGGGCCCACCGGGGCGGCTCGACCATCGGGCGTCCGTCCTTCGCAGTGAGCCGCCAGTTGCAGGTGAGCGGTCCGATCCCGTCCCCGGCCATGTCCTCGCCCGTGAACACGGCGACAACGCCGGGCGCGGCGGTGGCCCTCTGAATGTCCAAGGCGCCGAGGGACGCATGGGCGTGCGGTGAACGCACGATCTCGCAGTGAAGCTCTCCGGGGAAGACGATGTCGGGGACGAAACGGCCGCGTCCCGTGAGAAACCGGATGTCTTCCTTGCGCCGGACGGAGGCGCCGATGCCTTCGGGCTTCACCCGGTCCGCTCCCGAAGGTGGCCGACCCCCCGGTCCCGGCGGCACCGCTACCGCAGCTCCTCACGCACGAGGTCGAGACGCTCGTGCACGGCGCGGTCCGTGACCATGAACAGATCGGCCTCGCCACTACTCGCCTCGTGGCACGCCCAGCTCCAATGGGGGACCGTGAAGACGTCGTGCCTGGACCATTCGAATGTTTCCTCGCCCACCGTCGAGCGCCCCTCACCCGCCACCACCAGGCAGACGACGTTATAGGTGGCCCGCTTCGGGCGTGTGGCCGCGCCCTCTGCAAGGCGCATGGCGTAGCAGTCGAGGGTGCTCATGACCGGACCGCCGGTGAGCGGGTTGACGAACCGCAGGGCCCTGGCGCCATCCGGACCGGGCTCGACACAGGCCAGCATGCGACGAGTCTCCTTCCCGGGGTAGCGGTACTTGGGCGAGTGCGACGCCCGATGCCGGATGTCCGCCGCCACCAGCCCGGCCGCGGTCCAGATCCGCTCCTCGCCTTCGTCCACCTGCCAGAACGCGTTGTCGCCGCGGTTGCCGGGCTCGAAGAAGTTGGCATCGAGTGCTTTGATGAGGGGCATGTTGGCGGAATCGAACCAGACGATGCGGTGGTCGCTTTCGTTGATGTGCCCGTGCCAGCACATCGGCGGCGTGAGGATCAGGTCCCCCTCGGACATCTCGCAGCGGCGGCCGTTGACGATCGTAACCGCGCCCTCGGCGCGGGTGGCGAATCGTATGGCGGCCGCCGTGTGACGGTGAGGCGGCGACCTGTCCCCGGGCTCGAGCACCGTGAAGGCGGCAATGAGGTTCCCCGTTGTGATCGTCTGGCCGCCGAAGGCGGGGTTGCACATGATGATGGCCCGTCGCTCGACGTCCTCGGCCGGCACCTCGGACGCCGCGCGGGCGGTCAAGGGCTCCATGTCCCGCCAGCGCCACAGAAAGCTGGCGTCCGTGGCCTGCGGGTGCACCGGCGTGATTGTCTTGTACCGATCCCACAGTGGGTGAAGGTGGGCCGCCTCGAGCGTCGCGATCAGCTCGGAGTCCGGGCGTTCATCGCCCTCTGCAACCTCCGCCATGGCAGCAATCCTCCCTTCTTGCGCGCGGAAACCGCCAATGGCCACGCACTCTATTTGACGAACTGATCGACGTTGGTCGCGTCGACGAGCACGTGATCGACGTAGACCTTCTGATCGAACGCCTCGCCGGACAGATGCGCGTTCATGGTGTCGACGCCCAGCATTCCCCACTTGAGCGGGTTCAGCACGACCGTGAGATCCATGGCGCCGTCCTTGACCGCTTTGAGAGCGGGCGGAATGCCATTCATGCCGGTGACGATGATGTCGGCCTTCTTCCCTGCGGCCGCGACCGCCTGCATGGCGCCCATGCCGAGCTCGTCGTTGGCGCCGTATATGGCCTTGAGGTCGGGGTTGGCGACGAGCGCGTCCTCGGCAAACTTGAGGCCGTTCTCACGCGTAAGAAGCATCTCCTGCCGGAACACCACCTCGATGTCGGGGTACTTGTCCATGACATCGGCATAGCCCTTGGCAAAGTTTATGAACGCTTGAGCCCCGGCAGGTCCGGCCAGCATGGCCACCTTGCCCTTGAACTCTATTCGCTCGGCGGTCCACTCGGCGATCTCGCCGCCGACCTGGATCTCGTTCACGGCAATGTGCAGGAGTTGGGCCTCGCAGGCCGAGCCGCGGGCGATCGACATCATCGGAATGCCCGCGCTCTTGGCGCTCTCGTAGGCGCTGCACAGCGCCGTCGCGTCGATCGGCGAGATCAGAATGCCGTCCACGCCTTTCGCGATCAGGTCGCTGATGCCGTTGAGCTGTTTGGCGATGTCTTCCTCGGCATTGACAACGCTGATGTCGTAGCCGAGCTCCTGCGCCCGCTCCTCCATCCCCTTGAGCATGGCGATGTAGAACGGGTTCGTGTCGGACGCGAGGGCGACGCCGATCGTCTTGGCGCTCGCCGTGGCGCCCCATCCCGTCACCATGAGCGCGCTCAGAGCTGTCACAACCAGCCGTTTCATGTTTACCTCCCCTTCCTGTTCCGTGTCCCGCCTCTTTGCCACCGCGCTCGGCGGCGGCACCCTCTCAACGGCGGCGACGCCAGCGATCGGCCGCGGCGGCCGCGATGATGACGGCGCCGATCGCCACCTGCTGCCAGTGGGAGGGAACGTTCGCCAGATTCAGGGCGTTGGCGAGAACGATCATGATGAACACGCCGATGACGCTCTTGTAGAGCTTGCCCTCGCCGCCGTAGAGCGAGGCGCCGCCAAGAACGACCGCGGCGATGGCCGTCAACTCGTAGAAATTGCCGGCCGTCGGCTGGCCGGATTGCAGCCGCGAGGCCAGCATGACGCCTCCCACCCCCGCCAGCGCGCCGCACCAGACAAAGGTCGACGCCCTGACCCGGTGGACGTCGATACCGGCGAGATACGCCGCCTCCCGATTGCCGCCGGTGGCGAAGACCCGCGCGCCGTATGCCGTGCGGTGGAGCAGCCAGTGAAACGCGACGAGCAGCAGGATGGGTAGCCACACGAGATATGGCACGCCGAGGAACCGCTTGAGGGCGAAATCGAGGAAGAGCCGTGGCAGGCCCTCTTCGCCCACGACGGGCCGGCCATCGGTAAGAAGAAACGTCGCGCCCCTGACCAGCACCATGGCGCCCAGGGTCGCAATGAACGGGTTCACGTCCAGCCGTGTGATGACGAGCCCGTTCATCAGCCCCACGAGCGCGCCCACGCCGATACCCGCGGCAACGCCCACGAGGATGTTCGTCTGCAGCATGACCCATGCCGAGACGACACCGGACAATGCCACGATCGAACCGACGGACAGGTCGAAGCCGCCGCCGATGATCACATAAGTCATGCCGATGGCGATGACGGTCATGACCGCGCCCTGCATGAGGACGTTGTTGATGTTGATCGGCGAAAGGAACCTGTCGGACAGCAGGGTCGCGATCAGACACAGCACGATCAACGCCACGAGCGGCATCTGGCCCCACAGCCAGTTCCGCCGGAGCCGGGCGCCGTGGCCCGCCAACGCGCCGACTTCCCGCGTGGCATGATCGCGGCTGACGTCCATCCTCAACCCCCCAACGCGATCCTCAGCTTGCGCTCATTATATTCCCCATCGCGTGAAATTCGGGCCACAAACTCACCTTTCCTCATGGCGATAACGGTGTCGGAAATGGACAGCACCTCGGTCATCTCAGAGGACGCGCACACGATGCCGCCGCCACCTTCGGCAAAACGCCGCATCAGGCGGTGAATCTGCGGTTTCGCACCGGCATCGATCCCATGGGTCGGCTCGTCGAGCAGGAGAACGTCGGCGTGCCCGGCGAGCCAACGGGCAAAGACCACCTTTTGCTGGTTGCCGCCGGACAGCTCGCGCATCAGCTTGCCGGGATCGCGCGGCCGGATGTCCACCGTCTCCATCAGTTCCTCGACCAGCCGGTCGATCGCAGGCGTATCGAGGCGCCACAGGCTGCTGAGCCTGGCGAGGTTCGGCAGCACGATGTTCTCGCGAACCGTGAGGCCCATGACCAGCCCGTGGTTGCGGTCGCTGGGCACCAGTCCGAACCCGCGGGCGATCGCGTCCGCCGGCGAGCGGATCGTGGTTTCGGTTCCGCGGGATCTGAGGGTTATTCGTCCCGGTTCCGCGCCGAAGATGCGCCGTAGCAGCTCCGTCATCCCACTGCCCAGGAGCCCCGCGAGTCCAACGACCTCCCCCCGCCTCAAGGCGAGCCCGCGGTCACTCGGGTCGGTCCCCGCATCGTGCTCGACCTCCAAGATCGGCTCGCCCGGGTCGCTGTCGCGGCGCTCGTGGATCTCTTCCAGGTCCCGGCCCGTCATCATCCGGATCATGTCTTCCCGGTCAGGCACGCCGTGCCCGGCGGCGTCGACCACGCGGCCGTCGCGGAGAATGGTGCAGACGTCGGCGAGCGCCTCCACCTCCTCGAGGCGGTGCGAGATGAAGATGATGGCGACGCCCTCCGATTTCAGCTTGTCCACCACATGGAACAGCCGGTCTACCTCGCGCGCCTCGAGCGCCGCCGTTGGCTCGTCCAGGATGAGGAGCTGCGTATCGTGGCTCAGGGCGCGGGCGATCATCACCAGCTGCCGTTCCGCGAACCCGAGCTCGCCAACCGGGAGGTCGAGGTCCACGTGCAGGTCGAACCGGGCCAGGAGCTCGGCGGACCGCTCTCGCATTCGCCGGTGATCGATCGTCGGCACGACGCCGAGGAGCCGTCGCATGGGCACCTGGCCCAACATGACGTTCTCGGCCACCGTCTGGGCCGGGACGATGCGCATTTCCTGTGGAATGACGACCACACCCGCCGCCAGGGCGTCGCGCGGGCTTGCAAGGCGGCGATGCGCTCCGGCGATGCGGATGCTCCCGGAGTCCGGCTGGTGCACGCCGCCAAGGATCTTGATCAACGTGGATTTGCCGGCGCCGTTCTCCCCAATGATCGCGTGCACCTGACCCGCCATGAAGGCGGCCGACACGTCGTCGAGGGCCTGGGTTCCATGGAACCGCTTGGAGACGCCCTGGGCGACCGCGACCGGTGTGTGCCCCGCCGTCTCCATGATCACCTGGCCGCCATCCAGACGTCGGCCCGGCCCAGCCACGGCCCCTCCGCATCTCCGGCGACATAGCTGGCGGAGAAATGGTTGCAATCCCCGAGCACCAGACGTTCCACGTCCCCCCCGGCCTGCCCGAGGGCGTCTTCCATCGCCTCGGCCTGGGTCCTCAAGTGAGGAAAGTCCTGGTCCCCATGCGCGATGAGGAAGGGTGGTGGCGGGCCCTGGATGTTGTGGATCGGGCTCGCTTGCTCCTCGTTGCCGTCAGGTCCCAGAAACCGGGGCCTCATGGGGAGACCCGAGCCCTCGGTCAGGATATAAACGCCGGAGATCGGCAAACAGCCGCGTATCGCGTCTCGCGGCAGCTCCAGCGCCTCCTGCCAGTCGCGCCGGACGGCCATGAGCGCCGCGTAATGGCCACCCGCCGAGTGCCCGCCTACGAAGATTCGGCCGGGGTCGGCACCGTGATCGCGGGCGTGCCTGTAAAGCCACGCCAGGCCGCGGCAGCTATCTTCGAAACCCACGGGAAAGACATGTCGTGGCGCCAGGCGGTAGCCGACGCTCGCGAAGGTGACGCCTGCGGCCGTGAGCGCCGGCGCCATGAACGCCATCCACTCCTTGTAGCCGTTCGTCCAGCCGCCCCCGTGCATGAAGGCGAGCAATCTGCCGTCCGGCTCGGCGGCGTGGAAGACGGAGATCCCCTGGTAGGGATCGTCACCGTACAGGACCTCGGCATCCGGTTCTGGCGCCGGCCGGCCGGTCACCTCGTCATGATAGCCCTGTGCCGCTTCGGAGAACGGCTCCTGGGGCGGATAGTCCTCGGTGCGCATGATCTCACCCCTCAGTGGAACCGGCTGGCATGGTCACTGACGCTCCACCCGCTCGACGATCATCTTCTCGTCGGCGATCCTGCCCCGGTCGATGACGACCTCGCCGTCGAGCATGACGGTGCAGTCGCGCATGGGCACGTCGTAGTGTCCCTTGGTGTCACGCGTGCCACCGCCCTGTGTGTTGGGCCCGGTCGAGAACAGAAAGTTCCCGGGAAAGACACGCGCCGATGCGTGGTGCCTGTCGGGTTCGTCGCCATGCAGGGCAATGTTGTACCAGCGGGCCTGGGGATTCATCCCCCAGCCAAGGTGCGAGACCGCATGACCGTCCATATCGTCCGGGCGGCGTCGATTGTCCTCGAGCCAGTCGTTCATCAGCTTGGCGTCAAGGCCGCCATCGATCTCGCGGATGAAGCCGTCCCGGATCTCCAGCCGTATCGCATCTTTCACGTAGCGGCAGTAGGGCAGGATCACGATGTCGCCCGGTTGCACGACCACGGTCCCATTTGCCGTGCCCTCGTCTGGAAAAGTGTGAACGTGGCCCGCGCCCCAGTGGTCGAAATGGCCCGGCTCGTCCGCGAAACCCCACTGGCTCATCACCGGATATTCGCCGCAGCGGTAGCTCAGGTCCGTGCCCGCATCGCTCACGACCCGGATCTCGCTGGTCTCGGTGAGCCGCCGGTGGGCGTGCTTTACCGCCTCCTTGAGGCCCGGCGGCGCCAGCAGCTCTTCCAGATCGTCGGGCGCATCGATCACCATGAGGACGCGCGTGCCCGTGTCCATCACTTCCCTGAGCCAACGCGTGAAAAGCGGGATGTGCAGGCAGACGACGATGTCCGCGGCCTTGACCGCCTCGAGCGTGCCCTTGCACCGCCCGATCGTCGGCACACCGACCCTGGTCCAGGACGGAATCGAGTTGACGCACATCTCGTAGGCGTCGAAGCCCATCTCGTCGGCCGCGGCGAAGGCGGCGGCCACGTAGTCACGGCGCGAGGCAAGGTCCGACAACACCGTCATGGTTTCGCCCGCCCTGACCTCGCTCATTTCGAACTGGCGGCGGAACAAGTACGCGAGCTTGGCGGGGTTAAGCTCCTGTATTCGCATGACAACCTCCACGGGCGGCCTGGCCGGAAGGCGGATCACAGAACGATCACCCATGCCGCTTTGGCGAGTCAAGCGAGGGTAAGG
>JBHICL010000106.1:0-8873 GCA_046759605.1 Alphaproteobacteria bacterium
CTTCCATCTGCACGGCCGGATCGTCGGCGGTGAGGCGCCGATAAAAGGCGGCGATCAGGTCGTCGCGCTCGGCTTCGGGTATCGGCGCGAGATACTTCTCGAATTCGTCCGGATAAAGTGCGCTTGAGCCTTCTTGATAAAGCCAATGAAGCTCCTTCCGGCGCAGCAAGAAGATGCCGCGTAGCACGATTTCGCTGACCCGTTCGGGGTGCGTCTCGGCGTACGCGAGTGCAAGCGCGGCGCCCCACGATCCGCCGAACACCTGCCAGCGTTCGATCCCGAGATGCTCCCGCAGCTGCTCCATATCAGCGACCAGATGCCATGTCGTGTTGTCGCGGAGTTCTGCGTGCGGCGTGCTCTGGCCTGCGCCGCGCTGGTCGAACGATACGATCCGGTAAGCTGTCGGGTCGAAATTCCGGCGGTGAGTCGGCTGGCTACCGGCGCCGGGACCTCCGTGCAGATGGACCACCGGCTTGCCGTTCGGGTTGCCGCACTCCTCGAAATAAATCTCGTGGAGCTCGGAAACCTCGAGCCGGTCTGTTCGGTAGGGTTCGATTTCCGGGTAAAGGGTCCGACGCCGGCTGTTTCTGTCCTGCATACGCATCATGGCCGATCCGCTGCTGGTTCCACCCCGGACTGCGGTTCTCTGGCGGCCTCGCGGCTATTGCGTCGGCGGTCGGAACACACCTTTCAGCTCTTTTGCCTGACCTAGCATGTCCCGCGCGTTGGGTATGTCTTCGAGAATATCGACCCGACTGGCCACACCCGATGTTATCACCACCGTCTTGAAAGCTGCCGCCGCGTTGAAATCCGGCAGCTCGGCCACGGTGACACCGTCATAGATCCCGCGCGTCATGCTGAAGCTGCCGAAGCTGCCTCCGGCGGCCTCGACCAGCTCCTTGACCGCGGCTTTCCGGTCGGTCGGATTCTCAACCAGGCCCCCAAGCGCTTCGGGGGTCAGAGTAGCGAGAAAGTAGAACCTTGCCATTTTTTCCTCCCGGGTTCTGAAGGAGAGAGCATACCGAAATCCCGCGCGGCCGCCCACACGGGACCGTCAGGCCGGGAATTCCATCCATCCTCTTCCGTGGTGCGTGAAGCTTCAGCGAACCGGGTTCTCGGGGCCCCGGCCCCTGAAGGCGTCGATGAAGGCCGCCGCGGCCTCGGGATCGAAGCGATCGAGCTCGAGCCTCCTGGTCCACGCGCTCAGAACGATCCGGGACCCGAGGCCAGAATCCCTGGTCACCACCAGGCCGTCCCATTGCCCCGTATACAGCTCGCTCCAGCGCCGGAGCGTCTCCAGGGCCGCCGCGCCGGGCGCGTCGTAATATATGACGACGTTTCCGTGCTCCATGCTGTGCACCAGGCGCGTGGGCGGCTGCGCCTCGTCGTAGAAGCCGGCTCGGACCCAGACCGGCTCGTGGGGACCCGACGTCGGATACCGTGCGGCATAGGAATGTCGCTCGCCCGGATCGAGATGCCGGCGTCCGTCGCTGGGCTCGGTCTCGACACCGGACAGCGCCGCCGCGCCGAGCGCCGCAAGGGACGCGAACTCACGCTTGGCCAGCACGTCCCGCGTGAGATAGCCGCCGAGACCGACCACGATCGTCGTGGCGACGACGGCGGTGATCACCCATTCCTTCTTCCTGCGCGAGCCGGAGTGAGAGGCTCCCCAGCTTATGGCGCGCCCGGAGGCGACGCTGGAACGGGCTTTCGTCCTCTTCTTCGACTTCGGCATTGCACCCTCGCGCGATACACCCAGCGATCCCCAACCGCCACCCGCGGTCGAGGGTTATGTTTCGGGCAACCGCGAGTCCGAGTCCAGCCCCCCGGTTTCACGAGTGCGCGACCCTATCCCCGGCGTCCGGCGCCGGCTATGGATGTCGATCCGGGCCGATCCGGTCCGATATGCCCGATCGGGTAGGAAACACCTTGCGTTTCCACCGGGCAAAGCTGTAGGGATTGGATGCGAGCGGCGCTGGCCCTTTGGGCTCGCGCGGGCGTCGTGATAAGTTCGTCGAAACGAACCCCGGATCCCACCTACCATCGGAGCGAGGCGAGAGGTAATGGCAAAGCAGCCGTTAAAGCGTGGAAAGCGTCAGAGCACTGCGAAGGCCACCAGCAAAAAGTCGGCGAAGCGCCCGGCCGCGAGGCGTAGATCGGCCGCAGCGGAACCCACGCTGAGCGTCCTGGACGGCCCCATGAGGTCCGTTATTACGGCAAGCTTCCTGAAGAGAAGCAGGTAACGCAAGAAGGCGGTTATCGGCCGCGCGCCTGGGCGTCCCTTTCCTGTTCTCGTAGCTCATAACGGAGCACCTTGCCCATGGCGTTCCTGGGCAGGGCGTCCGATATGCGGGCCTCTTGGGGGTGCTTGAACCGCGCAAGCCGGCCCTCGAACAGCCGGAGGATGTCGTCCCGGCTCAGGGCAACGCCTGGCCGCGGAACGACAATCGCCACAGGCACCTCGCCCCAACGCGCGTCGGGGCGGGCCACGACGGCCGCCTCCGCTATGTCCTCCTGCTCGAGCAGGATTCGCTCGATCTCCGCCGGATAGACGTTCTCGCCGCCCGAGACGATGACGTCATTCTTGCGCTCGACGAAGTAGAGGTAGCCGTCCTCGTCCGCGTAGCCCACGTCGCCCGTGCGGAACCAGCCATCGACCAGGGCCTCACGGGTCGCCTGTTCGTTCCCCCAGTACTCGAACAGCACATTCGGGCCGCGGACCAGAATCTCGCCCGGCGTCCCTGGCGGCACGTCGTTGCCGGCGTCATCGACGATCCGGAGCTCGCAGTGGAGCGCCGCCTTCCCGGTCGAGCCGATCTTGCGTTCGGCGTCCTCGCGACGCAGGTAGGCGGCGATCGGGGACGTCTCCGTAAGGCCATAGACCTGGACCACCGGCACGCCGCGGCGGTGAAGCCCCTCGATCAGGTGAAGCGGCACGACCGTGGACCCGGTGGTCACCATACGCAGACTCGAGAGGTCGGCCCCGGCCCACCCCGGCGCGTCGAGCAACGCCTGGATCGTCGCCGGCACGAGCACGAGCAACGTGGGCCGCGTCCGCTGGATGGCCTCGAGGGTCGCGGCGGCGTCGAACCGCCGGTGCAGGGTCACGGTGGCGCCGGCGTGGAGTGCCGGCAGCGTCTGGATGTTGAGCCCGCCCACGTGGAACATGGGCAGCACCGTGAGCACGCGATCGGTGCTCGTGAGATCGTGCATGTGGGTGCTGTTGACCGCGTTCCAGAACAACGCGCTCTGGGTCAGCACGGCACCCTTGGGATGGCCTGTGGTGCCCGAGGTGTAGACCACGAGCAACGGGCTTTCGTGCGAGACATGTGGGTTGCGATCGTCGCCGCTCGCCGCCTGGGCAAGGCGTGCATAGTCGAGCCAGCCCGGGTCGGAAAAGCGGATCGCCACGCGCTTGCAGTCCTCGAGCCGGGCGCACGCGGCTGCGGCGTGCTCGCGAAATTCCGGCTCGCAAAACAACGCGGACACGGCGGCGTCGGCCAGGATGTAATCGTGCTCCGGCACGGCCAGCCGCCAGTTGAGCGGCACCACCATGACCCCGAGCCGGGCCGCGGCGAACAGCAGCGTCAGGAACTCGGGGCTGTTGAAACCCAGGTAGGCGACGCGGTCGCCGCGCCCCACGCCCAGCTCGTGCTTGAGCACGCGCGCGGCCGCGCCGATGCGGGCCGCCAGCTCCCGGTACGTGATCGCCTCAGTCTCGAAATGAACCGCGACCCGTTCCGGCGCGAAGTCGGCGTTCCGCTCGATCCAGGCGGACAGGTCCATCAGGTGTCGGTCTCGCCGGGTTCGTAGAGCGCCTCACGGCCTATCCGGTCGAGGCACAGCTCGGCGGTCCACGGCAGCATCAGGGCGCCGCAACGGGTGTCGCGGTAAAGCCGCTCGAGAGGCAGGGACTTGAGGATCGCCTGGCCGCCGCAGGTGCGGATCGCAAGCTGGCTGATCTCGCAGGCGTTCTCCATGACCGTGTACTGTGCCGCGTAGGCGCGCAGGACCTGTTCCTTGGAGGGATCCACGCGGGCCTCGGAGATCGCCTGGAACCAAACCGCCTTGGTCTGCTCGAGCACGATCCGCATCTGGGCCACGGCGATCTGCTTTGTGGGGTACATGCGCCGCTTCACCGGCGGCATGCCCGGCACCTCGCCGCGCAGATACCGCACCGTGAAATCATAGGCCGCCTGCGCCATGCCCATATAGGCGGGCGTCAGCGTGAGAAACATGTGGGGCCAGCGCGTGGCCGCCTGGTAGTAGACCCCCCGCGGCATGAGCTGCTCATCTGCGCTCACATAGGCGTCCTTGAAAACCAGGTTGCGCGAGACCGTGCCTCGCATGCCCAAAGGGTCCCATTCGCCGGTCACCGTGAGCCCTTCGGCCTCGGCGGGCACGGCGATGTACATGGTGTCGCGGCGCCGGCCCTTCTTCTCCCCTTCCTCGGTGCACAGCACGCCGTAGTAGTCGGCGCTTCCGGCCAGCGAGGCGAATATCTTCCGGCCGTTGATGTGCCAGCCCCCATCCACCGCTTTCGCACTCGTCCCGAAAGGCGCGGCCCCGGCCGCCGCGGCGTTCGGCTCGGAGAACGGCTGGGCGTAGATGGCGCCGTGCCTGACGATACGCTCGTAGTGCGTCGCGCGCCGACGCTCGTGGTTGGCGCGCTGCTCGGCCGTCATCTCCAGGTCGTCGGCAAGGTCGCCGGTCCACAGACACGAGCTGACGTGCATGTTCCAGGTGAGCGCGGTGGCGCCGCAATAGCGGCCCACCTCGGCACCCACCAGCATATAGGTCCTGTAGTCGGCGCCGAGCCCGTCGTAGCTTCGCGGCACGCAGATGGCCAGCAAGCCGGTCTCGTGGAGGTCGCGGTAGTTCTCGGTGGGAAACGTCGCCTCGCGGTCGTACTCGGAGGCGCGCGGGCCGAACTTGTCGCGACCGAGGCCGCGGGCAAGCGCCGTCAGCTCCGCCTGCGTCTCGGTGAGGCGGAACGCCGCCGGATCGAAGATCGGAGCGTCCACATCCACCCGATCGAGCGATTTGGCTTCCATGACCGCTCAGCCTCCCTTGCTTCGCGCCTTGAGAAATTCGCGCACCACACCGTCGAACGCGGCCGGCCGCTCCAGATTGGCGATATGACCGACGCCGGGCAGGCAGACGTAGCGGGCGCCCGATATCCCCCCGGCCATGCGCTCCATGACCGCCGCGGGCGCGCTCGTATCCTTCTCGCCGGCGATGACCAGGGTCGGCGCCGATATGCGGCTCAGATCCTCCCGTCGGTCGAAGGTCGTCAGGGCCTCGACGGCGGCGCGATAGCTTGCCGCGGGCACACGTCCCATGCACGCGACGAAGTGCTCGACGCCGGCCGGATCGGGATCGTCGCCGACCATCTCATGGACCACCTCGGCCGCCAGCTCGGCCATGGTTCGGCCGGCGTCGAGGGGCTCCAGGCGCCTCGCCACGAACTCCCGCTGCCACGCCCCGTCGCGACGGCCAAAAGCCGGGCTCGTGGCCGACAGAACCAGGGAGCGGACGCGGGATGGCGCGGTGGCCACGAGCTCCTGGGCCACCATGCCGCCGAAGGAGTGGCCGACCACGTGCGCCGAATCCAGCTCGAGCCGGTCCATGAGCCCCAAGAGGGCGGTCACCAGGGCCGGGAAAGTCAGCTCGGGAAGCGGGGGCGAGCCGCCGTAGCCCGGCGTGTTCCAGGCGATCGCGCGATCCGTTGCGCCGAAGCTCGCAAGCTGGGGCTCCCAGAACGCGGCGCCCGCGCCGATCCCATGCAGGAACAGGATCGGCTCGCCCCGTTCGCCGCGCCGAATGAAGGACACCCCGTCGCTCACGCCAGGTCCCCGCTCAATGCACCCGCATCCACGATGACCCGGCCATCCAGGGCAATCGTACAGCCGCGAAGCGGCAGGTCGAAATGACCCACGGTGTGCCGCCCTGCAAACTCGTTGGCACCGGTCGAGTAAAGAAAGTTGCCGGCAAACGCCCTGAGCTCGGTGCCATTGGTATCCCGCAGGTCGTACATGGACAACGCCTCGTACCGGGCCGCCGGATTCATGCCCCAGCCCACGTGCGAGGTGGCGTAGGCGTCGCGGTCGCCCCACGCGGCGAAGTAGCGGCGCATCAGCTCGGCGTCCGTCCCTTCGCCCTCTATCGCGACGACGTAGTCGTCATCGATCCGCAGGGTCACCGGGCTCTCGAGGTAGCGCTTGAATGTGAGGTTTATGTCGCCACGGTCGAGGACGAGCCGGCCATTGACGGTACTCGCCTTCGGGAACGCCACGACCAGCCCACCGGGCCAGTGGGCGACGGTGCCCGGGCGGTCGCAATATCCCCAGATCCCGAAGGTCGGCGCGTCGGAGAGATCCACCGTCAGGTCGGAGCCGGCGGCCGATGTGACCCGCATCTCCCGGGCTTCCTTCGCGAGCTTCGCCGCCGCCTTGACCCTTGGGGTCAACGCCGGATCCGGCACCAGCCGTTCCAGGGCATCCGGATGCTCGTTGCTGATCATGAGAAGCCGGGCGCCCTCGCGCAGCACGTCCGGCAGCTCCGGCGCATGCAGCATGCCCTCGACCGTGAGGTCGACCACCATGCCGCTCTGGGCCATCGCGGTGACCGTGGGTCTCAGGTTCGAGACGGCCACCGAGGCTCCAGTGGAACGCACCGGCACCGGCGCACGCTGCGGCGGCGTCGGCAGCACGAGATGGAACGGTCTCGCCCCGAGGCGCAAGAGGGCCAGCTCGGCGAGATGCACGTTGAGCGGACGGGACTGGGTCTCGGAAAGGACGGCCACCGCCTCGTCGCGCCCAACCCGACAGAGCTCGAGGACACGGACGAAGGCGGCGATCCACCTCTCCTCGATGCGGTCGTTCAACATGACCCGTCAGCGCCGCCTGCTGAGATGCAGCGGCTCGAGGGCGCTCAGCTCGAGCCGTCGCCGGTCCGGCTCCGGCTCCGGCAGCGACTCCACCTCCTCGAGACCGTCAAGACAGCGCTCGGCGAGCCGCTGATACTCCCGCGTGCCCTCCGACTTCCAGGCGATCTCGTCGTCGCTCAACTCGCGGACGGGCTTCGCCGGAATACCGGCAACCAGGGTGCGCGCCGGCACCTCGAAACCAGCCGTCACGAACGCGAGAGCGGCGACGAAGCTCTCCTCGCCGATGATCGCCCCGTCCATGACCACCGCGTTCATGCCGACCAACGCGTTGCGCCCGATCACACAGCCATGCAGCACGGCGCCGTGGCCGATGTGTCCGTCGTCCTCTATGGTCGTGTCCGTTCCCGGGAAACCGTGAACGACGCAGTTGTCCTGGATATTGGCGCCGCGGCCGACGACCAGGCGGCCCATATCGCCGCGCAGGCTGGCCCCTGGCCCTATGTAGCATCGGGGGCCGATGATCACATCGCCGATCAGGACCGCCGTCGGGTGAACGTAGGAGGACGGACCGACGACAGGGGTGAGACCGTCGATGGCATAGACCCTGGGCACGGGGAGCCCCGAGCTTCAGGCCGCGACCGGCACGCGGCTCTGCGCGATCCGGAAACGGTTGGCGACGTAGGCCACGTCCGTAAGCGACGCGTTGCCGGCCGGGTTGGCGCCGCTCACGTGGTAGTCGCTGAAAGCCGCCGCCTGATTGACGTAGACGCCGCCCGTCAGGTTACAGGACAGGGCCGCGCCGGCCTCGGCGGCCGCGTCCTCCGCCGCCTCGAGTAGCGCTGGATCCGTCGCGTAGACCGAGCACGTGATGGCGCCGCACTTGCGCGCCGCTCTTACGGCACGCGCGAGGCTATCCTCGGTTCCCTCGGTTGCGACGACGAAAGAGATAGGCCCGAACAGCTCGCGCATGTAGCGGGACTCGTCCTCCGCTTCGGCGCGGAGAATGAGGGGCGTGCGAACGCGCGCGTCGGGAAAACGCGGATGCGCGAGGGGCGCCGAGGCGCGGACCACTTCCCCGCCGGCCGCGGCGCCATCGACCCGCGCCAGGGTCGCTTCGCTTTGAATGGCGCCGATGATATCGGCCGCCGAGTCCGGATCGGCCACGAGCGCATCGACGGCGCCGCTCAGCGCCCCCGCCACCTCCTCGATGCTTTTGTGCCCCTCATCGGTGTCAATGCCGCCGCGCGGCACGAAAATGTCTTGCGGCGTCGTGCACATCTGACCGGAGTAGAGGCTCAGGGAGAAGGCGATGTTCCGGACCATGCCCTTGAAGTCGTCGGTGCTGTCGATAACGACCGAGTTCACGCCTGCCTTCTCGGTGAAGACCACGGCATGGCGCGCGTGCTGCTCCAGCCAGTCGCCGAAGCTGGAGCCGCCGGTGAAATCGACGATCCCGATCTCGGGCCGGATCGCCAGCTCCTGCGCGACGGGTTGGTCGATGGTATCGGTCTGCAGCAGCACCAGGTTGGGATCGAACCCGGCCTCGGCCAGGACCTCGCGCGCCGTCTCGATGGTGAGCGCCAGCGGCAGGACGACCGTGGGGTGGGGCTTCACGACCACCGCGTTCCCCGTCGCGAGGTCGGCAAAAATGGCCGGATAGCTGTTCCACGTGGGAAACGTGGAGCAGCAGACGACCAGGCCGATCCCACGGGGCACGATCCGGTACTTCTTCTCGAACCGAAGCGGTTCGTGCCGGCCCCGCGGTTTCACCCAGGAGGCCTGGGCCGGGGTCCGGCGCATGGCCTCGTAGGCGTAGGCAACCGCCTCGAGCCCGCGGTCCTGGGCGTGGGGGCCGGCGGCCTGAAAAGCCATCAGGAAGCCCTGTCCCGTCGTATGCATGACCGCATAGGCCATCTCGAAGCTTCGCTTGTTGATGCGGTCCAGGATCTCCAGACACACCCCGGCGCGCGTGTCGATATCGGCT
>JBHICL010000107.1:0-8837 GCA_046759605.1 Alphaproteobacteria bacterium
CGGTCTGCCGCACCGGATGGCGGAGGTCTACTCGACCCTGACCGCGGCGGAGGAGACGGCCTTCGGCTGGATGGCGCAGGACCTGCACGCTGAGGGCGTCGTGGGCGATGCCGCCTCCGCGGACGCGGAGACGGGGCGTCGACTGGTGCGGCACGCGGCCGAGCGGCTCGTGGAGCTCCTGCATGAGACGGACCGCTTCGAGCCGGATTTCCTCGGACGATAGGACAGCGAGAGGAGCCCCTATGTCGGCAGCCGATCGGGAGACCCGGGCCGCGTTCTACGAGCGCATCGGCCGGGAGAATCTGGCGCCCCTGTGGGAGGTGATTCATAAGCTGGTTGCGCGAGAGCCGGTGACCAAGGCGGTGCCGTATCTGTGGAAGTACGACACCGTCCGGTCCTACGTGCTGGAATCGGGCGATCTCATCAGCGCCAGAGAGGCCGAGCGGCGCGTGCTGGTGCTCGAGAATCCGGCGCTCAGGGGCACGAGCCAGGTAGTCGACACCCTCTATGCCGGGCTGCAGCTGATTCTCCCCGGCGAGGTCGCGCCGGCGCACCGCCACACTCCGTCGGCGCTGCGGTTCATCGTCGAGGGGCATGGGGCCTACACGGCGGTGAACGGCGAGAAGACCTACATGAAGCCCGGCGATTTCGTCATCACGCCAAACTGGGCATGGCACGATCACGGGCACGAGGGCGATGGACCCATGGTGTGGCTCGACGGCCTCGATATTCCGATCGTCCACTTCCTCGGAACCACCTTCGCCGAGAGCTATCCGGACGACCGGTTCCCCACCAATACGCCCCCCGGCTATACGCTGGCGCGTTACGGCGCCAATATGAAGCCGGTGGACGACAGCTACGACCTGCCGACCTCGCCCATATTCAGCTATCCCTACGCCCGCGCGCGGGAGTCCCTGGAGCGCATGCGGGCGAGAGAGGACTGGGACCCCTGCCTCGGGCTGAAGATGGAGTATCTGAACCCGCTCACGGGCGGTCCGGCGATGCTCACGATGTCCACGTTCATGCAGCTTCTGCCCAAGGGATTCGAGACGGCCGCCTACCGGGCGACGGACCACGCCGTCTATTCGGTGGTGGAGGGCGAGGGCCGGACGATCGTCGGGAGCGACGAGGGCGCGGTCACCTTCGAGTGGGCCCCCAGGGACCACTTCGTCGTGCCGGGCTGGTACGAGCATCGTTTCGAGGCCGGGAGCGACGCGGTGCTGTTCAGCTATTCCGATCGCGTTGTGCAGCAGAAGCTCGGCCTGTGGCGCGAGCGGCGCGGCGACGGATGAGCGCTTGAGCGCACTATCATGCCGTGCATGAACGTCTCTCGCATCAGGATCCGCTGCATCAAGAGCGCCGAGGCGCACTGGCGGTCGAGCGCGGCGCCGCGGCGTTGGGGCTGGTCTCGGCGATGCGACGCTTTCATCGCCGCCGTGAGGCGGACCCCGGGCCGCTCGAAGGCGGCCGTCGTTCATGACTGAGTTTCCCATCACCGAGGCGCACGAGCGCCTGTACCGCGACGAGGGCTATTTCATCCTCGAGCGGGTGTTCTCCGATGACGTGCTGGACATGCTGCGTGAGGAGTGCGACCGCTCCATCGGCATCGTCGAGGAGGCCATGGACGCGACCGGCCAGGACGTCATCGGGCTCAACCACCGGGGGCAACGGTATATCGTGCCGCTGCAGTACAAGCGCAGCGACAACCTGCCCGGCTTTCTCTTCGGCGAGGAAATGGCGGCACTGTGCCGCGCCACGCTCGGCCCCGACGCGTACCTGTTTCTGGAGCAGTTCGTGATCAAGGGCGCGCGGGACGGGATGGCGCTGGGCTGGCACCAGGACGCGGGCTACTTGCCGTTCGACCCGCCTCACTATGCGACGGGCTGGATCCCCCTCGACGACGTCGACGAGAGGAACGGCACTCTCTACATCCTGCCCTACAGCACGGCGGGCACCCGGCGCCGTGTCGTCCACGAGCGCCAACCCGGCTCCAACGACAAGGTCGGCTACTTCGGCGACGACCCCGGCATCGCCGTGGTGGCGCCGGCCGGCAGTCTGGCGGTGATCTCCTCCACCACGTTGCATCGCAGCGGCCCCAACGAGACCGACAGGCCTCGGCGGGCGTACATCGTCCAGTACTCGGAACGCCCCATCGTCTACCCCGATGGCGGCGGGCTCAGGCATTTCGCGGACCCGTTTCTCAAGGGCGGCCGACGCGTGTCGCAGCCGACGCTCGAGGAGCTGAAGCGGGCGCCGGCGATGCCCTGGACCTGGGACGAGTGAGGCGTCGTTCGCCCAAGCCCCACGGGCGACAAGGCAAATTTGTGTTATACGCCCCGCTTCGGCGGGGCTATTGTTAAGGTCGCGCCAGGCCGTGAAGTCCGCACAAAAATCTTTGAACAGGGAGTGTTAGCAGAATGATCCGTTCCGCTCTAACAGCCGTCGCCGCGTCGGCCCTGATCGCGACCGCCGCGCTGGCGGAAGACATCAAGCCGGCCGTCGTGTTCGACATGGGCGGCAAGTTCGACAAATCCTTCAACGAAGGCATCTTCGACGGCGTCCAGAGATTCAAGGACGAGACGGGGATCAACTACGGCGAGTTCGAGGTGACGGCCGAGGCGCAGCGTGAGCAGGCGCTCAGGAACTTCGCCCGGCGCGGGTTCGACCCGGTCATCGCCGTCGGCTTCGCCCAGGCGCCGGCGCTCGAGGCCGTGGCGGCCGAGTTTCCGGACACGCGCTTCTCGATCATCGACGCGGTCGTGGAACTGCCGAACGTTCAGTCGATCATCTTCAAGGAGCACGAAGGTTCGTTCCTCGTCGGCGTTCTCGCGGCCATGGCGTCGGAGACCGGCAAGGTCGGTTTTGTCGGCGGCATGGATATCGGCCTCATCCGCCGGTTCGCCTGTGGCTACGAGCAAGGCGTCAAGTACGTCAACCCCGACGCCGACGTGTATCAGAACATGACCGGCACGACACCGGCGGCGTGGAACGATCCCGTGAAGGGCGGCGAGCTGGCCAAGTCTCAGTTCGACCGCGGCGCGGACGTCGTCTATGCCGCGGCTGGCGGCACCGGCCTCGGCGTGCTGCAGGCGGCGGCGGATACCGGGAACCTGTCGATCGGAGTGGACTCGAACCAGAATTATCTGCACCCCGGCTCGGTCCTGACGTCGATGCTGAAGCGGGTCGACGTGGCCGCTTACGACGTGTTCAAGGACGCGTCCGACGGCACCTGGCAGCCCGGCGTGCGCAATCTTGGTCTGGCCGAGGAGGGCGTCGGCTGGGCCCTCGACGAGAACAACGAGGCGCTGGTGACGCAGGAAATGCGGAACCAGGTGGCCGATGTCGCGGCGAAGATCGTCGACGGGACCATCAAGGTGCACAACTACACGGACAATAACGAGTGCACCTTCTGAGTCGCCATCGGCGATCGGGGCATGACCTCTAGCTCTGTAGTTACCGGCGCAGCGGCGGAGTCGGGACGAACCGAAGCCGCCGCCCCACTGCCACCGGCGATCGAGCTCTACGATATCAACAAGCATTTCGGACCCGTCCACGCCAACAAGGACGTCTCGTTGCGCGTGGAGAAGGGGACGATCCACGGCATCATCGGCGAGAACGGCGCCGGCAAGTCGACGCTGATGAGCATCCTCTATGGATTCTACCAGGCCGATTCCGGGGAGATTCAGGTCGATGGCCAAAGGCGCGACATCCACAGTCCCGACGACGCCATCGCGGTGGGAATCGGCATGGTGCACCAGCACTTCATGCTGGTCGATCCGTTCACGGTGCTGGAGAACGTCGTTCTCGGCGCCGAGGGCGGGGCGCTGCTCAAGGAAGGCATGGCCAGGGCGCGCGCCGAGCTCGCGCGGCTCGAGAAGGAATACAGCCTCGAGGTCGATATCGACGCTGTCGTCGGCGACTTGCCGGTGGGCCTGCAGCAACGGGTCGAGATCCTGAAAGCGCTCTACCGCGGGGCCGAGACGCTGATCCTCGACGAGCCGACCGGCGTGCTGACCCCCCAGGAGGCCCATCACCTCTTCCGCATCCTCGCCTCACTCAAGGAGCAGGGGAAGACCGTCGTCCTGATTACTCACAAGCTGCGCGAGATCATGGCCATTACCGAGAACGTGACCGTGATGCGGGGCGGCGAGGTGGTGGCCAATGTGGCCACCGGCGATACCAGCACCGAGCAGCTGGCCGAGCTCATGGTGGGACGAAAGGTGCTCTTGCGCGTGGAGAAGGGCGAGGCGCGCCCGGGCGAGACGGTGTTGTCGGTCGACGGGCTGAACGTCATCGATGGCCACGGCGTGCACCGGGTGAAGGAGGTGAGCTTCCACGTGCGCGGGGGCGAGATCGTGGGGATCGCCGGCGTCGCGGGCAACGGCCAGTCCGAGCTTCTGGAGGCGTTGTCCGGCATCCGCCAGCCGGCTTCCGGCGCGATCCGGCTCAAGGATGAGGATGTCACCGCGGCACACGTTGCCAACGCCCGCGACATGCGCGAGAAGGGTCTCGGGCACGTGCCGGAGGACCGGCATCGCATGGGTTTGGTGATGCCGTTCGCCGCCTACGAATCCGTAATCCTCGGCTACCACTACGACACCTCCTACAACGGTCGGATCCTCATGGACCGCGGATTGATCGTCGATCTGTGCGCGAGCCGGATGGAGGAGTACGACGTCCGTCCGGACAACCCGCTGCTCACCAGCGCGAACTTCTCCGGCGGCAATCAGCAGAAGATCGTGGTGGCGCGCGAGATGGGGCGCAGTCCAGACCTGCTGCTCGTGGGCCAGCCGACCCGTGGCGTCGATATCGGCGCCATCGAGTTCATTCACAGGCGGCTCATCGCCTTGCGCGATGCCGGAAAGGCCGTGCTGCTGGTGTCCGTGGAGCTGGACGAGATCATGTCCCTGAGCGACCGCATCCTCGTCATGTTCGACGGGCGCATCGTCGGCGAGGTGGCGCAGAAGGACGCCAACGAGCAGACCCTGGGCCTCATGATGGCCGGCATCGATCCAGCGTCGCGGGAGAAGGTGGCCTAGCCATGGCCGCCGTAGCGCCCGGCCGTGCAGAGGTCCCGCGCTGGGTCGCGGTGGGGCTCTTGCCGCTGGTCAATCTGGCGGCGGCGTTCTTCGTTTCGGGGCTCGTAATCCTGGCGATCGGCGAGAACCCGATCCGCGCGCTCGCCATCCTCGTGAACGGCGCCTTCGGCTATCAGGAAGGCATCGGCTTCACGCTCTATTTCACCACGAACTTCATTTTCACCGGCCTCGCCGTCGCCGTGGCCTTCCATTGCGGGTTGTTCAACATCGGCGGCGAGGGACAGGCCACCATCGGTGGGCTTGGCGTGGGCCTCGTCCTGCTGGCGCTCGACCGCCATCTGCCGCTCATCGCGATCCTCCCCATCGCCATCCTGGCCTCGATGCTGTTCGGCGCGGCATGGGGCTTCATACCCGGCTACCTGCGGGCCAAGCGTGGCAGCCACGAAGTGATCACCACGATCATGTTCAACTTCATCGCCGCCACGCTGATGGTCTATCTGCTGAGCCTGGTGCTGATCAAACCGGGCCAGATGTCGCCGGAGTCCCGGGAGTTCGAGCCGGAGGCATGGCTGCCGTTCATGCACGTGATCGCCGGCTGGTTCGGCATCCCGCTCGCACGCTCGCCATGGAACGCGTCGTTCGTGGTCGCGCTCGTGGCCGGCGTCTTTGTCTGGATCTTCATCTGGTATACGCGCTGGGGCTACGAGGTGAGGACCGTCGGCGCCAATAAGGCGGCGGCGGTGTACGCCGGGATCTCGCCGGCGAGGAACATCATTCTGGCCATGGTGATCGGGGGCGCTCTCGCCGGTCTGTTGGGCCTCAACGAGATCATGGGCGTGAACCACCGGCTTATCCTGAACTTCTCGGCCGGGTACGGTTTCGTCGGGATCGCCGTCTCGCTCATGGGGCGCAACCATCCGGTGGGCATCGTGCTGGCCAGCCTGCTATTCGGCGCCCTGTTCCAGGGCGGCGCCGATCTGGCCTTCGAGATCCCGAAGATCAGCCGCGAGATGGTGGTGGTCATCCAGGGCCTGGTGATCCTGTTCGCCGGCGCCCTCGAGTACTTGTTCTGGCCCTACATCGCGGCCATCTTCCGGCGTCGCGAGCCGGTGCCGGCGCCAGCGGAGTAAGGGGATGGTCGAGGTCTTCGGCTTCTTTGTCCTGCTTCTGGACGCCATGCTCCGGGTCTCGGTGCCGCTGGTGCTGGCGGCCATGGCAGGGCTTTTCGCGGAACGCTCAGGCGTCGTCGATATCAGCCTCGAGGGCAAGATGCTCGGCGCGGCGTTCGCCGCCGCGGCCATCGCGGCGCTCACCAACTCGCTGTGGCTCGGGCTCGCGGCCGGCATCATCGCCTCGATCGCGCTGGCTCTCCTGCACGGCTACGCCTGCATCACCCACAACGGCAACCAGGTGGTCTCGGGCGTCGCCATCAACATCCTCGTGGCCGGCCTCACGGTGGTCCTCGGCATCACCATGTTCCATCAGGGCGGACGGACGCCGCAGTTGCCGCCGGAGGCGCGGTTCCTGCCCATCAACTGGCCGGGGGCGCGGGCGGTGGCGGACGTGCCGATCGTCGGTCAGCTCTATTCCGAGCTCCTGTCGGGCCATAACCTCCTGGTCTACGTGGCCTTCCTCGCCATTCCGCTTACCTGGTGGATCGTCTACCGGACGCGCTTCGGGCTGCGGCTGCGTGCGGTGGGCGAGAACCCGGAGGCGGTGGACACGGCCGGTATCTCGGTCGCGGGCATGCGCTACCGGGCGATGGTGGTCGCGGGTTTCCTGTGCGGGATCGCCGGCACCTATCTGAGCATGGCGCAAAGCGCGGGGTTCATCCGCGATATGAGCGCGGGCAAGGGCTTCATCGCCCTGGCGGCGCTGATCTTCGGCAAATGGCGGCCCGTCCCGGTGATGTTCGCGTGCCTCCTGTTCGGCTTCCTCGAGGCCGGCTCGGCGCGGCTGCAAGGCGCGTTCGACGTGGAACGAACCACCTCGGTTCTCATGCAGCAGCTTCTGAGGGCCCTGCCGTTCTTCATTGACGCGCTGCCGTTCATCCTCGTCGTGCTGCTCCTGGCCGGCTTCGTCGGCACGGCCGTGGCGCCCAGGGCCAGCGGCATCCCCTATATCAAGGAACGGTAGCGCCGCGCCCGAAGGCTCACGCGAGTCTGGATGGCAGGGCGGCATTCACCAGGGAAGGAGACGCGCGGTGATCGACCACATGGGCTTGAGCGTTTCAGATTACGAGGCCGCCAAGGCATTCTATCTCGCCGCGCTGCGGCCACTGGCCTACGAGCTGGTCATGGAGGTGACCGAGGTGGGTCCCTATGCCGGCTTCGGCGCAGGCGGCAAGCCGGACTTCTGGATCGGCAAGGGTGAGGCGACGGAACCCAAGCTCCACGTCGCCTTCCGCGCGAAGGACCGGGCGACGGTCCGCGCCTTCTACGACGCGGCCATCGCGGCCGGCGGAACCGACAACGGCCCGCCCGGCATCCGCGAGATCTATCACCCGGACTATTACGGGGCCTTCGTGCTCGATCCCGACGGACACAACGTCGAGGCCGTCTGCCACGATCCCGAATGAACCACGTCGTCACCTTGATCGAGGGCGCGCCAGGTGTTACAAACCGGACACGCCATCGAGCGGAAAGTATAATAAATTTCAAGAGGTTGGTAGGAATGGGTGAGCGGAAAGGGCAGCGAGGCGCGGGCGCGGACGGCGCCGTGGCTGAGATGTTCGCCCGCGCCCGGGCGGCCCTCGCCCATGCTTACGCGCCGTACTCCAGCTATCACGTCGCGGCCTGCGTGCGCGCGTCGAACGGCACTCTTTTCGTCGGCACCAACGTGGAGAACGCCGCCTACCCGCAGGGCTGGTGCGCCGAATGCTCCGCCGTGGCGAGCATGGTTGCCGCCGGTGAACGGGAAATCGCGGAGGTGCTGGTCATCGGCGCGTTCCACGACGGCAAGGGTCGTTACGTCGAGGCCCCGGGATCCCTGTGCACGCCCTGTGGCGGCTGCCGGCAGACGATCAGCGAGTTCGCCGGCCCCGAAACGCCGATCCACGTCTGCGGTCCCGAGGGGCCGCGCCGGACCTTCACCTTGTCCGAGCTCCTGCCCGCGTCTTTCGGGCCGGAGGACCTGGACCCCGGATGACCGCTCCCGACCACTCCGCGGCGGCGGCCGAGAAGATCCAGAGGGCGAAGCCGAGCTTCGAGCCCCGCGTGGGCCTGGTCCTCGGTTCCGGCCTGGGCGACCTCGCCGACGCGATCGAGGACGCCACGACCATCGGCTACGGGGACCTGCCTGGCTTCCCGCTGCCGTCGGTGGCGAGCCATGGCGGCACGCTGGTGCTCGGGACGCTCGCGGGCATCCCGGTCGCCTGCCTTCGCGGCCGCGCCCATTATTACGAGGACGGCACGGCCGATGTCATGAAGACGCCGGTGCGGACCCTCAGGCGCGTGGGTTGCGATATCCTGCTGCTCACGAACGCCGCCGGCTCGCTCAGGGAAGAGGCTGGGCCCGGCAGCGTCATGCTCATCGTCGACCACATCAATTTCAGCGGCACCCACCCGCTGATCGGCGAGACCGGCGACGAACGCTTCGTCGATCTGAGCGAGGCCTACGATCCGGAGCTCTGCCGCCGGCTGCTGCGCGCGGCGGATGACCGGGACATCACGCTGCATCGGGGCGTTTATATGTGGTTTTCGGGACCCAGCTTCGAGACCCCGGCGGAGATCCGCGCCGCGCGTGTGCTCGGCGCCGACGCCATCGGCATGTCCACCGTGCCCGAGGTCATCCTGGCGC
>JBHICL010000108.1:0-8773 GCA_046759605.1 Alphaproteobacteria bacterium
GGCCATCGCCTTGCAAGTGGGCTGGACGGGATTGGTCGCCGACAACGTCGCGCGCTTACGCTCCCGGTTGTCCGCTATACGAACGGTAAGACCGTCAAATACAGGCGCATCGCGATGCGGGCACTCAAGGAACGCTTCGCCAGATCGTCCGAGGCTTAGCTTGCCGACGACGTGTCAGTGGACCAGCGCGAACAGCCGGGTATAGCCGAACCCAGAGCTTCCCCGCAGATCTCCCTCGGAATCTAGCCCGAGCGGCTGCGGTGTCGGCCTGGCACGGATGGCAGGCGCGCGAGGATCTCCCGGGCCCGTTTCTTGTCCACGTCGGTATAGCGGTGCACCGACTTCTCCGAGGTCCAGGTGGAGGTGCCGACGATGTCGCGGGGGCTGGCGTCGTGCTCGTTGAGGGCGGTGGCGAAGTCGTGCCTCGCCATGTGCGGCGTGAAGCGGACGCCCGTGCGCTGACAGAGGGGCCCGCGCGGCGCGGCGTCGGTGGCGGACCGCCCTGACCTGACGGCGTCGCCGGATCGTCGGGTCGTCTTCAGTCTCATCTGCCGTGGACGGGTTCAACATGATGAAGAGGCACGGCCGCTGGCGGTGGTTCCATCTCCGGGTCAGGGAGTATCTGTAGTCGCCATCGGTTCAGATTGCCCGCCGGGATATGGGGGCGTCAGGTGAGTTGGCGTAGGGGACCGCCGTCGGCGCCTGAGAGGACGCCGCGGTGGGCACGAACGTCACGGAGACAGAATCCCCGCGTTTTCCCCGCATTCTGCGGGATGTTGCGGGACTGTTCCGGACCAGGCGGGAAATTGGATACCTACGGGTCTGCACTAATTACCTGTGCTTTCAAAGAGTGGACTGGTGCCGCAGGGAGGAATTGAACCTCCGACCCCACCCTTACCAAGGGTGTGCTCTACCCCTGAGCTACTGCGGCATGGAGTGGTGGCGCGTTATGCCACAGCCGCGCCTCGGCGCGTAATATGGCGCGGCGGCCCGCCCGGGATCAAGCGGCGATCAGCTCGAAGCGGTCCACGTCCACCAGCCCGTGGTCGGTGATCTTGAGGTGCGGGATCACCGGAAGCGGCAGGAAGGCGAGCTGGAGGAACGGCTCGGTGAGGGGGCAGCCCATGTCCCGGACCGCGGCGCGGAGCCGGCGCAGCTCCTCCTCCACCGCCTCGAACGGCCGGTCCGACATGAGCCCCGCAATGGGCAGCGCGAGGTCGGCCACCACCCGCCCGCCGCGGGCGGCGACGAAACCGCCTCCGGTCTCGATCAGCCGGTTGACCGCAACCGCCATGTCGCGGTCGTTCATGCCCACCACGCACAAATTGTGGCTGTCGTGGCCGACGCTCGAGGCGAGCGCGCCGTCCGGGAGACCGAAGCCGCGGACGAAGCCGCGCCCCACGTTGTCGTTCACCCCGTGCCGCGCGAAGACGCAGACCTTGGCCACGTCCTGCCCCGGGTCCGGCAATCGCTCGCCATCGCGGTAGGGCAGCGCCAGCGTCAGGTGCTCGGTGAGGATGGCGTTGGGCACCACCCCGATCACGGGACCGCCGGGGCCGGGCGCCTCGACCCGGAAAGCCCCCACCGTCACCGGCGCGAGGTGCACGGAATCGCGGCCCAGGGACGCCCTTCGGGCCATCTCCTCGTGGCCGGCGAACCCGTCTTCCGCGACCGGCCGGCCGCGGCGGATCACCATGTGCACGGCGCAGCTCTCGAGATCCTCGAGCAGCACCAGGTCGGCCAGGTAGCCGGGCGCCACCAGCCCCCGGTCCCGGAGACCGAAGCCCCGGGCCGCCGACCATGTGGCCGCGCGGTAGACCATCGCCGTGGGCGCGCCGCGGGCGATGGCGGCGCGGATGAGCCAGTCCACGTGCCCCTCCTCGGCGATGTCCAGGGGATTGCGGTCGTCGGTGCAGAAGGCGATGAAGGGGGAGGTGGTCTCGTCGAGGAGCGGCGCCAGGGCGTCCATGTCCTTCGACACGCTGCCCTCGCGGATCAGCACCTGCAGCCCCTTGCGCAGCTTCTCCCGCGCCTCGTCGATGTTGGTGGTCTCGTGGCAGTTGCGCACGCCGACGGCTGAGTAGGCGTTGAGCTCGCGGCCGGTGACCAGGGGGCAGTGCCCGTCGATGTGGGCGTCGGCGAAGGCGGCGAGCTTGTCCAACACCCCGGGGTCCTTGGCGAACACGCCGCGGAAGTTCATGAGCTCGGCGAGGCCGATCACGCTCGGGTGGTCGCGGTATGGCACGAGATCGCCGGCTTCGAGGCGCGCGCCCGCGGTCTCGAGATGGGTGGACGGCACGCACGAGCTGAGCTGCACGCGCAGGTCCATGTTGAGGCGGGGCGCCGCTTCCAGGAAGTATTCGAGCCCGGAGCGGCCGAGGACGTTGCAGATCTCGTGCGGATCGCACACCGCCGTCGTGGTTCCCCGGGGCAGCACGCAGCGGTCGAACTCATAAGGCGTGACCATGGTCGATTCCACATGGACGTGGGTATCGATGAACCCCGGCACGACGATCAGGTCCCGGCCGTCGATCTCCCGGCGACCGGAATACTCGGCGTAGGTGCCGACGATGCGGTCGCCACAGATGGCGATGTCGCCCCGGGCGATCTCGCCACTGGCCACGTTGAGGAAACGGGTGTCCCGTATGGCCAGGTCCGCGGGCTCGCGCCCCAGGGCCTGGTCGATGCGGCGCTCGAGCCGCGCCCGCTCGTCGTGAGTGCCTTGCTCTCCCATCGGCACACTATATAGCGTCGCCGAGGGTCACGGGACAGCCCCGCCGGCGTAACCTTGACGCATCGCGAACGGGGTCGCATGGTCCCGGTCGATGAGCGAGGAAGAGCGAGGACGCGACGGCAAAGCGCACCGCCCGCGCCGGCAGGCCGATACGGAACGGTTCGCCCGCCGGGCCGCGGCGCTCAGGGCCAACCTGCGCCGTCGCAAGGCGCAGCAGAAGCGGCGCGGGGAGGCCGGCGACGACACCCCCGGAGATGCGCCGGGAACGCCCGAGGGGAATTGAGCCGACACGCGATACTCCGGGGCTCCCCGCTGCTTGAGACGCCGGGGGGCATCGGCTACAAGGGGCCGTAAGGGCCGGCGGCAAAGCAGTACTGGGGACGTCCCATGGCGGTCATGCCGGACAGCTGGATCAGACGAATGGCGCTCGAGAAGGGCATGATCGAGCCCTTCATCGAGGCCCAGAAGCGCGACGGCGCCATATCCTATGGCCTGTCGTCCTACGGCTACGACGCCCGGGTGTCGCGCGAGTTCAAGATCTTCACGAACGTGGATTCGGCGACGGTCGATCCCAAGAACTTCACGGACAGAAGCTTCGTCGACCGCGAGGCGGACATATGCATCATTCCACCGAACAGCTTCGTTCTCGCGCGGACGGTGGAGTACTTCCGCGTGCCCCGTGATATAATGGTAATATGTCTGGGTAAATCTACTTATGCGAGATGCGGGATCATCGTCAACGTGACTCCTCTGGAGCCGGAATGGGAGGGCCACGTGACGCTGGAGTTCTCCAACACCACGCCCCTGCCGGCGCGCGTCTACGCGAACGAAGGCGCGTCCCAGTTCCTGTTTCTCAGGGGCGAGGGGCCGCCCGAGACCTCGTATCGGGATCGCGGCGGCAAGTACATGGGGCAACGAGGCATCACGGCGCCGCGCCTGTGAGGCCGCATTAACCGTTCTGCCACTCTAGTGACATAAAGCTCGGCTAAGCCACGCGTTGGACTGAGACTTGCGGGACCGGTGATGGACAAGATTCGCATACGCGGCGGCAAATCGCTACGGGGCAAGATCCGCATCGGGGGGGCCAAGAACGCGGCCCTGCCGCTCATGGCGGCCAGCCTGCTGACCGACGAGACCCTGACCCTCGGCAACATCCCCGATCTTGCCGACATCGCCACGCTCGTCGAGCTCTTGGAGCAGCACGGCGTGCGCGTCTCCAACGCCGCCAGAGGAGCGAACGGGAACGCGGACACCGTGCTTGCGCTCAGCGCCGGGGACATCGCCAGCACCACCGCGCCTTACGATCTGGTGCGCAAGATGAGAGCCAGCGTCCTCGTGCTGGGTCCCCTGGTGGCCAGGTGTGGGCGCGCCACCGTGTCGCTTCCGGGGGGCTGCGCCATCGGCAGCCGGCCCATCGACCTGCACCTCAAGGGGCTCACGCAGCTGGGCGCCGAGATCACGGTGGAGGGCGGCTTCGTCCATGCCGAGGCGCCCGACGGTCTCGAGGGGGCGCATATCGTCTTTCCGCAGGTCTCGGTGGGCGCCACCGAGAACCTGCTGATGGCCGCGAGCCTGGCCCGTGGCGAGAGCGTGCTCGAGAACGCGGCGCGCGAGCCGGAGATCACGGACCTGGCCACGTGCCTCGTCGCCATGGGCGCCGACATCGGCGGTATCGGCACCGATCGGCTGAACGTGCGCGGCGTCGCGAGGCTCAGGGGCGCCCGGCACGACGTCATGCCGGACCGTATCGAAACAGGAACATATGCTATCGCCGCGGCCGTCACGGGCGGCACTGTGGACCTGGAAGGCGCGAAGCTCACACATATCGATGCGCTCGCCGAGAAGCTGCGCGAGGCCGGGGTCACCGTGGAGGCCAGGAACGGCGGGTTGTTCGTCTCCCGGGCCAATCGGCCGCTCATCGGCATCGACGTGATGACGGAGCCCTATCCCGGTTTCCCGACCGATCTCCAGGCGCAGATGATGGCTCTGATGGCGACCGCCACCGGCGCGTCGATGATCACCGAGACCATCTTCGAGAACCGCTATATGCACGTGCCTGAGTTGCGCCGCATGGGCGCCAACATCAACCTTCACGGCGCCTCCGCCATGATCCGCGGTGTGGAGCGCCTGACCGGGGCCCCGGTCATGGCCAGCGACCTGCGGGCCAGCGCGTCCCTCGTGGTTGCCGGGTTGGTGGCGGAAGGCGAGACCGTCGTCAACCGCGTCTATCACCTCGACCGCGGCTACGAGCACATAGAGGAGAAGCTGAGCGGCGTCGGCGCCGACATCGAGCGACTCGAGGCGTGAGGCGTGACCGAAGGGGGGGCGCAGGAGGCGCTGAAGCTGAAAGTGGCGGACTTGGAGGACCTGGATGTCGTTTCCAGCGTTCTGCAGGATGCCGTCGTGCCGGTCGCCGACATCGACTACTTCCCGGAGCGGCAGTGCTTCGCTCTCGTGGCGAGCCGGTTCCGCTGGGAGAGGAACCAGGTGCACCCGTCGTCGAAGCGGGGCGAGCGGGTCCTGTGCGGCGTCACCTTCCACAACGTGACGGGCGTCGTCCGCAAGGGGCTGGACAAGCGGAGGCCAGGCGACTTCCTCAGCCTCCTCGCGATCCGCAATGTCGCCAATGATCAGCGATCGGCCGTCGAGCTCGTGTTCTCGGGCGACACCGCGATTCGTCTCGATGTGACCCGCCTGGACTGCGAGGTGGAGGACTTCGGCGAGCCCTGGCCCACGCTCTGGCGGCCGAGTCACGGCAACGCGTAGCGACCCGGTTCGGCCGGGCGGCGGAAATCGACCCCGGTCAAGGGCCTGGAAAGCAAACTTCACCTATGCCATCTAGTGGTGGAGCGCCCGAGCCACGGCAGTCCGGCAGGGGGAGACGGAACTTGCGCCACACCGAAACACTGGTCCTGGGGCTTCCGAAAGGTCGCATCCTCGGCGAGGTGATGGCGGTGCTGCGGCGTGCCGGCATCGAGCCGGAACCCGCCTTCGACGATCCCGAGGTGCGGCAGCTGAGCTTCGCCACGAACGATCCGCGGCTGAGGATCATCACCGTCCGGTCCTTCGACGTGGCCACGTTCGTCGCTTTTGGCGGCGCCCACATGGGGGTCTGCGGCAACGACATCGTCACGGAGTTCGACTACCCCGAGCTCTACGCGCTCCTCGATCTCGAGGTCGGTCGTTGCCGTCTCGTCGTCGCCGCGCCCAGGGCGTTGGCCGAGGTGGACGATCCATCGCGCTGGAGCCACGTACGCGTCGCCACGAAGTATCCCAACCTGACGCGCCGGCACTTCGCGGCCCGCGGCGTACAGGCGGAATGCGTGAAGCTCAACGGCGCCGTCGAGCTGGCGCCGGCGCTGGGGCTGTGCCGCCGGGTCGTCGATCTGGTCTCGACCGGCGCAACCCTCGAGGCCAACGGCCTCATCGAGCTGGAGACCATCTGCGAGGTGAGCGCCCGGCTGGTCGTCAACCGCGCCTCGCTCAAGACTCGCGCCGCCGAGCTGGGCCTTTCCATCGACCGCATTCGCGCGGCCGTCGAGGGGGGGCGCGATGCCGCATAGGCTCGCGAGCGGCGATCCCGCGTTCGCCCGGTCTTTCGCGAACCTCCTGGCGGCGAAGCGGGAAAGCCAACGAGACGTGCACGTCGTGGTCGCGGGCATCCTCGCGGACGTGAGGGCCCGAGGCGATGCCGCGCTCATCGAGCTGACCCGTCGCTTCGACCGCTTCGAGGTGCGCGCGGGCGCGCTGCGATTCGGGGAAGAGGAAATCGCCCGCGCACGGGCGCGATGCGACGCGGACGCCCTCGGCGCGCTGGAGCTCGCGCGCACGCGGATCGAGAGCTACCACCGGCGACAGCTCCCCCAGGACCTGGACTACCGCGACGACGCGGGCGTGCGGCTGGGCGCACGCTGGCGGCCGGTGCCGGCGGTCGGCGTCTACGTCCCCGGTGGCACGGCGGCCTACCCCTCCTCCGTGCTGATGAGCGCGGTGCCGGCGGGCGTCGCCGGCGTGGAACGGATCGTCATGGCGGCGCCCACGCCAAACGGCGAGATCAATCCACTGGTGCTCGCCGCGGCGGACGTCGCCGGCGTCCGCGAGATCTACCGTCTCGGCGGCGCTCAGGCGATCGCGGCCCTGGCTTACGGTACCGAAACGATCTCGTCGGTGGACAAGGTCGTGGGCCCCGGCAACGTCTACGTCGCCGCAGCGAAGAGCCAGGTCTTCGGCACGGTCGGAATCGACATGATCGCGGGTCCGTCGGAGATTGTGGTCGTCGCCGACCGCGACAACGATCCGTCGTGGATTGCCGCAGACCTGTTGAGCCAGGCGGAGCACGACACCGCGGCGCAGGCGATCCTGATTGCCGACGACGGCGAGTTCGCGGACCGGGTTGCCGCTGCGGTCGATACGCATCTCGCGGCGATGCCTCGCGCCGCGATAGCCGCGGAGAGCTGGCGCCTCAATGGCGCGATCATCGTCGTGCCGCGCTTGGACGATGCTGTCCCGCTGGTTGACCGGATCGCGCCCGAGCATATCGAGCTCGTCTGTGCCGGAGCCGAGCGGCTGGCGCGCCGGATCCGCAACGCCGGCGCCATCTTTCTGGGGCGCTACACTCCGGAGGCGATCGGGGATTACGTCGCCGGCCCCAGCCACGTCCTGCCGACCGCGCGGACGGCCCGCTTCTCCTCGGGGCTCGGGGTTTTCGATTTCCTGAAACGCAGCTCTGTCATCGAATGCTCGGCCGAGAGCCTCAGAGCCATTGGTCCCGCGGCCGCTACGCTTGCCCGGTGTGAAGGTCTCGATGCGCATGCGTTGAGCGTGGCCTTGAGGCTGGACCCAACGTCGGGTGAGTGAGCCGCCGATCCCTCCTGCCGACGTGACGGACAAACGCCAGCGCATTGCAGTCGTCACCATAGACGACGGCGGAGTGGTCCGTTACCACCCCGACGTGGAACGCGAGCGCGCGGTCGCGATCTACGACCTGGTCGAGGACAACACCTTCAGGCTCGTGGGCGACACGAGCGGTCCTTACGCCTTGCACCTGTCGATCGTGGAAAACCGGCTGATCATCGACGTGCGGACCGAAACCGGGTCGCCGCTCAGCAGGGTGCCGCTGCCGCTCATTCCGTTTCGAAAGATCGTCAAGGATTATTTCACGGTGTGCGAGAGCTACTACCAGGCGATCCGCACCGCCATGCCCTCGCAGATCGAGGCCATAGAAGTAGGGCGCCGCAGCCTTCACGACGAGGGCGCCGAACGCCTGTGCCGTTACCTCGTCGGCAAGATCGAGCTCGACCTGAACACGGCCCGACGCCTGTTCACGCTGATCTGTGTGCTGCACATTCGGGGCTGACGGGGGTGGCGCCGCGCATCGGCAGCGTGCTGTTCGCCTGCGGGCGCAACACCGTTCGCTCGCCGATGGCCGAGGCGTTGATGAAGCACATGCACGGCCACCGGGTCTTCGCGGACAGCGTCGGCGTATGGCACGGGGAGAGCGTTGCCGATCCCTTCGCCGTCGCGGTGATCGCGGAGATCGGCCTCGACCTCAGCCGGCACCGGCCGAAGTCGTTCGACGACCTGCACGACACGTCCTTCGACATGATCGTTACCTTCTCGCCCGAGGCGCATCACCGGGCAATGGAGGTGACGCGCACCATGGCGTGCGAGGTGGAATATTGGCCGACGCTGGACCCGACCGTCATAGAGGGCAGTCGCGAGGTGCGTCTTCACGCTTACCGGGAGGTTCGGGACCATTTACTGGGGCGGATCCGCGAGCGCTTCCCCAGCGAAGGCTCGCCGGAGGTGTGAGGTGCGATCATGCTGTGCTCTTGTCCCGCGGTGGCGACGCTGCCGTTCATAGGCGACGCCACCGGCGCCGCCGGGGGAGCGCGTAGCCTCGACGCGGTCGGCGGGCCGAGGCGAGCGAGAAGGATGCCCGGATATATCACTTTTGGGTCTCACATCGCGGAAGCAGGCGGTGAGCCGCATTAGAGGTTGAATTCTTTACCGGAATCGCGACGATAGGCGCCTCCTTGT
>JBHICL010000109.1:0-8664 GCA_046759605.1 Alphaproteobacteria bacterium
GCGCGAGACCTCGTGGCCCTTGTCAACCACTTCAAGGGCACACAGACCCTCACCCCACCCGAGCCGCGGCTCGACGACGAATCGCCAAGCTACCCAGATCTCGCCGACATCAAGGGCCAGGAGACCGCGAAGCGCGCGCTCGAGGTGGCGGCTGCCGGTGGTCATAACATGCTGATGATCGGACCGCCCGGCGCCGGCAAATCCATGCTGGCGCAACGCCTGCCCGGCCTGCTCCCGCCCCTGAGTCCGGCGGAGGCCCTGGAGGTCAGTATGATAGGCTCGCTCTCGGGCGGTTTGCCGAAGAGCGGTCTCGTCCGGCGCAGACCTTTCCGCGATCCGCACCACTCGGCGTCCCTTGCCGCCTTGATCGGCGGCGGTGTGCGTGCGCGGCCGGGCGAGGTTTCCCTCGCCCACAATGGCGTGCTTTTTCTCGACGAGCTCCCGGAATTCTCGAGGCCGGCGCTGGAGGCCTTGCGTCAGCCCATGGAGACACGCCGGGCGGTCGTCGCCCGGGCCAATCGCCATGTCACCTATCCGGCATCGTTTCAGCTTGTGGCGGCGATGAATCCGTGCCGCTGCGGCAACCTGGACGACCCGGCGCTGGCCTGCACGAGAGCCCCGAGATGCGCTCTCGAGTACCAATCGAGAATATCCGGTCCACTGTTCGACCGGATCGATCTGCATGTGGACGTGCCCACGGTTCGCATCGACGAGCTGACGCTGCCGCCGCCGGCCGAAGGCAGTGCCGAGGTTGCGGCCCGTGTCGCCCACGCGCGTGAGATCCAGGGCCGCCGATATGGTGACGGCGGCGTTCGGACGAACGCGCTGGCTGACGGCGCCTTGCTGGAAACAGTCGCGGCGCCCGACGAGGCGGGTCGTCGGATGCTCGCGGACGCGGCGGGCAAGTTGAAGCTGTCGGCGCGGGGCTATCACCGTATCCTGAAGGTCGCGCGCACACTCGCCGACCTCGAGGGCGGCGGCTCGGTCCGGCGCACTCATGTTGCCGAGGCTCTGAGCTATCGCCGCGTCCAGCCCAAGCGGTGATCATGCTTCGAATATATCGAAGTCTATGTCTTCCGCCGATCTTCGACGAGGTTTGGTTCTCGTCTCAAATCCTCTTGCAATCAACTGGCGAATCGCCTCGCCGCGGCTGCTGACCCGGTTCTCGAAACGCCAGTCATCGATACGACGTAGCTCGCTAGGCGAAAGCAGGAGCTGGATTCGTTGTGACTTGAGCTCTTTGGGCATGTTGTGTATTATACATAAGATAGTTTCTTTGACAATATGCGCATGGCGGGTGGCTATGTCTCTGCTTTGCCCGTATATTGGATGTTTAGCGCCTTTGGCGTCGTTATTATTGTGCGGAGGCTTACCCTATTTGCGCGGATATCTATGCCCAAAGGGCGATTCTATGTCTCTTTAGATTTTACTAAGCTATCCTCGGTTACGCAGACGCTCACGGAACGAACGAGTGGGTGGATGATGCCGAATTACTCAGCGTGTATTGTCGACTCCAGGAAGCTTTTCCGCGGCGGGCTCAAGAACCTGCTTGCCGATACGCCGTTCAGGATCGTCTGCGAAGCCGACACGGTCGAGGAAGTCGGCGTCGCTATCAATGGCCGCGCGAATCTGGATCTGGTGCTGCTGGATCTGACTCCGAACCCGGAGCTCGTGGCGCTGCAGATCGGTCAGCTGAAGGCGTTCGTGCCCAGGAGTCGCGTGGTCGTGCTGACCAATGACGAGTGTCCGACAAGGGTCGCCGCCAGCATCGATGCCGATGCAGACGGCTATCTCGTCAAGGACATCTCCTGCGAGATGCTCGTCGAGGCGCTGACCCGGGTCATGCAGGGCGAGCGTGTGTTTCCGAGATTCGTCAACGGCAACGGCGACGGCAGCCCGGATTGCCCGCCCGAACCGCTGGAGGACGAAGGGCGTGCCGGGCTCGAGGCCCATGGTGTCGAGGGCCTGAGCGTGGAATTGCTCGACGTCGTGCGGGACCTCAACCGACGCAGACCGCCGACCGACAAGCACGGTCGCGATGAGTTCGACCGGCGAAATCGCGCTCTTGCCAGGGACCTTTGCCGCGAGCTGGGTCATCTGGCGGCGGTGCGTATGTGCAAGAAAAATGGCTGGAGCGACCTTCACCAGGCTATTCAGGCCAACCGGGCGGAGGCCTTGGACCTCGGTCGGCGACTGGTGATGGATGTCGGAACCGCCTCCGCGCTCCCGGCCTGACGTTAACAAAATCCTTCCTCACCGCCGGTCTGGGTCGGGCGCCGCCGAGGCGCGGTTGCGTTAAGGTTCTTGAGTCAAGATTGAGTCATGCTGCCGAACGGTTGGGCATCCCGCGCCCAGGTGTGGTAGCAAAGCGATGTCTTGCGGCGCTCTGCGCGGCGGACCAAAAAAGAAGGGCCACATCGCTACAGAGCGGTGCGGCCCAGTGGTTCTATGAAGCTAGCCTCGGACGCTGGCAAGCGGTCGGAGATAGATAGGCGCCGCCAGCACCTTCGAGGCCCTAGTGATAGCATTAACCGGTATCCTTGGGCCAGGGATTCCGGCGATGACTCATTCTTGACTCAGCTTACGGAAAACCGTGGCTGAGCGCGGGTTCGCTGGTTCCGTCGATCAGTCTGCCGGTACGTTGATCATCCGTCCAAGCTGCTTGCCCCCAAAAATATGAACATGGAAATGAGGCACGATCTGCTGTGCGTCGCGTCCGTGGTTGGCGAGAATTCGATAGCCGGGCCCGTCGAGGCCCAGATCCCCGGCCACCTTTGCCACCGACCTCATGACCGCGGCGATTTCCGCGTCCGAGGCCTGGGCGAAGAAGTCCACCGACGATGCGTACCGGCCTTTCGGAATGACGAGCACGTGGATGGGCGCTTGTGGCTGGATGTCCCTGAACGCCAGGGTGTGCTCGTCTTCGTGGACTTTGTCGCACGGTAGCTCGCCGCGGATGATCTTCGCGAAGACGTTGTTGTCGTCGTAGGTGGTCGTGCTCACTTCTCTTTCCTCTCCGTTCAGTTGTCCGGTCGCGATTCCTTCTCGGTTATCCCCGAAATACCCTCGCGAGCCGCAAGCTCGCTCCAGACCTCGTCGGGCCGGATCCCGAGATCTGTCCACAGCAACAGCAGATGGTACATGACGTCGGCGCTCTCCTTGATCGTGCCGTCACGGTCGCCGGCGGTCGCCGCGATCACCGCCTCCACGGCCTCCTCGCCGAACTTCTGAGCTATCTTCTTCGTTCCTCCGGCGAACATCCTGGCCGTGTGGGATGTTCGCGTGTCGCCGCCACGGCGGTTCAGGATCGTGGCATGCAACCGGTCCAGCACTGCCTTCGGATCGGTGTCGCTCATCGCAAAGTCCCTACCTATAGCCGCATGGGCAGGCCCGCCTGCGCCATATACGCCTTGGTCTCGGCTATGGAGTGCGTGCCGAAGTGAAAGATGGACGCCGCGAGAACGGCGGAGGCATGACCCTCGCGCACGCCCTCGACAAGGTGATCGAGGGTTCCCACCCCGCCCGACGCGATCACCGGGACCGGCACGGCGTCTGCGACAGCCTGGGTGAGCGCGATATCGAATCCGCTCTGCGTGCCGTCGCGGTCCATCGAGGTGAGCAGGATCTCGCCGGCCCCGTGCCCGGCCATCCGCCGTGCCCAGGCGACTGCATCGAGACCGGCGGGCTTGCGACCCCCGTGGGTGAAGACCTCCCAGCCATCCGAGCGCGTGGCCTTGGCGTCGATCGCGACGACGATGCACTGGCTGCCGAACTTGATGGCCGCGTCCGTGACGAACCCGGGCGACCCGACCGCCGCCGTGTTGATCGCGACCTTGTCGGCCCCGGCCAACAGCAGACGTCGGATGTCCTCCACATCCCGAACCCCGCCGCCGACGGTGAGAGGCATGAAGCATTCCTCCGCCGTGCGCGCGACGACGTCGAGCATGATGTCGCGGCGTTCGTGGCTCGCCGTGATATCGAGAAAGCAGAGCTCGTCCGCACCCTCGCCATCGTAGAGGCGTGCCTGCTCGACGGGATCGCCGGCGTCCCGCAGATCGACGAAGTTCACGCCCTTGACGACCCGGCCGTCCTTGACGTCAAGACAAGGTATCACGCGAATCTTCAGCATCGTCGTCCCGCAGGAAGGACAGCGCGTCGTGAAGATCGATCCGGCCGTCGTAGAGTGCCCGACCAATGATAACGCCGGTGATGCCCGATGGCTGCTCCGCCTTGAGTCGTGCGAGGTCCCCACGCGAGCCCACGCCCCCCGAGGCAATGACCGGCGTCGAGACCGACCGGGCCAGGGCGGCGGTGGCGTCTACGTTGATCCCGGCGCCGGTGCCGTCGCGGTCGATGTCCGTGTGAACGATCGCGGCGACCCCGGCGTCTTCGAAGCGCCGGGCGAGCTCCGGTGCCGTGGTCGTCGTGGTTTCGGTCCAGCCTTCCACGGCCACCCGGCCATCGCGCGCGTCGATGCCCATCGCGATCCGTCCGGGATGACGGCGACAGGCGTCCAGAACAAGGGCCGGATCCTTGACCGCCGCGGTGCCGAGCACCACCCGGGCCACCCCGGCATCGAGGCAGGCGGAGATGGCCTCCGGCGTGCGCAATCCGCCACCAAGCTGGATCGGTCTGTCCACCGCCTCGACGATCGCCCGGATGGCGTTCAGGTTCGCGGGGCGCCCGGCGAACGCACCGTCCAGGTCCACCACATGGAGCCACTCGCAACCGGCGGCGGCGAAGCGACGCGCCTGGTCCGCGGGATCGGTGCTGAAGACCGTGGTCTGGTCGGGATCGCCCCTCAGCAACCTGACGCACGCGCCGTTCTTCAGGTCGATTGCCGGGTAGAGAATCACCGCTCACAGATCCCGCTGGTAGAATCGTCCGGCCACATAGGCGCCCTTCACACGGGCGTATTTCGGATCCGTTCCCCAGCATTTGTAGCCGCGGGTTTCGAAGATCTGGATCGCTCGTGTCTGAGTCTCGCGCACGTCCAGGTTGAGGACCGTATAGCCCTCCTTCCGCGCCAGCTCCTCGCAAGCCTCGAGCATCGCGGGCGCGAGACCGTGGCCCCGGGCCCAGGGGGCCAGGAAGAACGTGCTGACGCTCGCCGCGTGCGCCCTTGCCTCGGCGTTCGTCGGCGGGCGCGCCAGCTGGGCCGAGCCGGCGATGACGTTCTCCAGGCGCCCCGCGAAAAGGGTCCGCTCCGGGATGAGCAGAACCCCGCGCCAATAGGCTTCCATGACGTCTCGCCTCGGCGGCGCGAGCCAGCCAAAGCCGCCCCCGTGCACGATGGCGGTGTCCGCGGCCTCGCAGAGTTCCGCGAGGTCGTTATTGGAGAACTTCAACAGGCGCTCGACCGCTGTATCGGTCATCCCAACTCCCAGGTTACGGCTGCCAGGCCAGGAAATTGGCGATGAGCCGCAGCCCCGCCCCCTGGCTTTTCTCTGGATGAAACTGCGTCCCCACCATGTTGTCGCGTCCGACGATCGCGGCGAGGGCGTGACCGTAGTCGACCGTAGCGAGAACCTGGTGCGGATCGCGAACGTCGAGATGGTAGCCATGTACGAAGTAGGCGTGTGTGCCGCTGGGGATGTCCCTCAGAACCGCGTGCCCACCGTTCGTAATCGCCAGCTCGTTCCAGCCCATGTGCGGGATCTTCAGGGTCCCGCCCATCGAGTCGATGGCCACGACGTCGCCATCGATCCAACCGAGTCCGGGCGTTTCGCCGTGTTCGAGTCCTCGATGCGCCATGAGCTGCATACCGACGCAAATGCCGAGAAACGGCCGTCCCTTGACGATCACCACCTCCCTCAGGGCGTCGGTCATGCCCTCGACCGCGTCGAGACCCTTGACGCAATCGGCGAAAGCGCCGACGCCCGGAAGGACGACCCGGTCGGACTGGGTGACGGTTTCCCGGTCCGCCGTGAGCACGACCCGGTGCGCTCGTTTTGCCGTATTCGCCGCGCGTTCGAACGCCTTCGCGGCGGAGCGGAGATTCCCCGAGCCGTAGTCGATAATGGCCACGACGCTCATGCCGACGCACCGCTTTCCGTCCGCGCGGCGAAAAACCGGCGCTCGGCGCTGGCCCTGTCGCGGGCGGCCACCACACCCACCTCCACGTACCCGCGCCGTCGCAGCTGGTGGCGGCGCCAGTCGTTGGCCAGGAAGCCGATAAGCACCTGATAGCCCAGCTGCAAGGCCGACTGAGACGCGACATCGAGGCCGAGGACGGCCACCACGCCGCCGATCGCGAGCGCGACCGCGAGGATGAGCGCCGCCGGCACCCACATCAGGTGCCACACGGCCCAGAGGACGGTGAACAGGAAGGCCGGCCACGAGAAACCCTCCTTGACCAGTATGGCCTCGCCGTCCTCGGCCGCCGAGATGGGCTGGATATGCGCGGTATAGACCCGCATGGTCGTCTTCACGCTGAGTTGGTGCGGCGCCTGTCGGCACGGGAGCGGTAGGGTAAACGCCGCGCGGGGTCAAGTCCTCTGTCCAGGATCGGCCGGGCGTTGGTTCGTCACCTGTCGAGAGCCATACGAAGCTTCAGCTCGGTCCGACCGAATATCCGCAGGTCGGGGATGAAGTTCTCCTTTTTCAGCCTGCGAACGTCGTGCCGGGTCACGGGCCCGACGAACATCAGCTTGTGGCTCACGCTGTACCGCGCCTTTTCCGGGCCGAACACCTTCTGCAGCACATAGAACGTCAGGTAATGATTGTCGACCACGGCCCTTACCGGTCGGTCCGAGCGGCGGACAATGTGGATCAGGTCCAGGTTGAACAGCTTGTCGCCGTTCACCGGAGAGCGCCGGTCCGGGCCGTCGGAGAACACGAAGTCGTACGGCCGATCCGGCACGGCCTCGTACTGTACGCCGCGGAAGCACTTGTAGTAACCGTCCCGCTTGGGGCTGTGAACAAGAACGATATAGGGTGCGAGCTCGTCGGGAATCCGGCCACGGGCAAGCTCGTACCAGCCGCGGTCGTCCTCCATTGACGTGACCCGCCCGCGTGGAGATCCGTCCGCCTCGTTTTCTCGGAGCGCCTGGGCGAGAACGATCGTCGAGATGCCGGTGCCGCATTCGAGAATTTCGCGCGGGCGATATGCCCGGACCTGCTCGTACAGCGTCAAGTAGTCCGAGTACGACGCGCCCGTTACTGCGCTTTCCGCCGCGTAGCGCGCCATCAGGCCCCAGAGGGCGCCGTTCGCCCGCAACACCCTCTCGGCGCGCCGGCCGCGCCGGGCCACCATTCGATCCACGATCCACTTGCGCAGGCGTATGAGCGGGCCGAACCGGCGCGCGCTTACCATCGAGGCCAACGCGTCCGGCCGGTCGTAGGACCGTGTGGGTAGGGGCGGCCCGTTGGGGCGATCGGTCATCGCACGGGAATGTTCAGGTTCCCGGGCATGCGTGCGTCGGCCCGGCCACCAATCCACCTTGGAGGATCCGGCGGTGTGTCACAGCGATCCTCCAAGCACGCCTTTTGTCGACGGTATCGCGCCCTGTTGACGGGAATCGATATCCACAGCCTTGCGAAGCGCTCGCGCCAGGCCCTTGAAGCTCGACTCGATAATGTGGTGATTGTTCTCGCCGTAGACGTTGTCGACGTGGAGCGTCAAACCCGCGGACTGAGCGAAAGCCTTGAACCACTCCTTGAAGAGCTCGGTATCCATATCGCCGAGCTTCTGGCGTGTGAAGTTGATTCGCCAAACCAGGAACGGACGGTTCGAGGCGTCGATCGCCACACGGGTAAGCGTCTCATCCATGGGAATCAGGGCGTCGCCGTAGCGGCGGATGCCGGCCCGGTCGCCGAGGGCCTTGCTCACCGCCTCGCCGATCGCGTACCCCGTGTCCTCGGTGGTGTGGTGGGAATCGATGTGCAGGTCCCCCTTGGCCCGGACCGTCAGATCCATAAGGCTGTGGCGCGCCAGCTGCTCCAGCATGTGGTTCAGAAAGCCGATGCCCGTCTCGATGTCATAGGCGCCGCTGCCATCCAGATCTATGGTCACCTGGATGTCGGTTTCCCTGGTTTTGCGCCGGACTTGTGCCCGCCGCCCGGGCGCTTTGCGCATTTTCTCGACGTTCTGGGCCATCGTCGCCTCCAAAATCGTTAACGCCAATTTGTACCAAGGTGCATCGCTCCACGCCAACCGTCACGGGCGCCTCCCCCGTCGCCCGGTTGCCCGCCGCGGCGCTTGCTGTATCTTGGAAGGAAGTTTTCCGCCCCCGCGTGTCGGGAGGCTCGTCCGGCACGGCCTTGATAACGTGCCTTAGCGACCCACATCTTGTGGACTCCTCAATTGTGGGCGCAAGCGAAGGAATTTTCGAACCGTGGACGTTACCGAAACGCCGTGGCATGGGACGACGATCTTGTCCGTCCGCAAGGACGGCGGGGTCGTGATTGCCGGCGATGGGCAGGTCAGCCTTGGACAAACCGTGGTCAAGTCCAGCGCCCGTAAGGTGCGGCGGCTCGCGGGCGGCAGCGTGATCGCCGGGTTTGCCGGCGCGACGGCGGATGCGCTCACTCTGTTCGAGCGCCTGGAGGCCAAGCTCGAGAAGCATCCCGCCCAGTTGATCCGGGCTTCCGTCGAGATGGCCAAGGACTGGCGGACGGACCGCTATCTCAGGCGGCTCGAGGCCATGATGGCGGTGGCCGACA
>JBHICL010000110.1:0-8618 GCA_046759605.1 Alphaproteobacteria bacterium
ATCCACCGCGGCGTCACAAAGGGCGTTCTGCACGCGAACACCGCATCCCGCCGCCTGTCGCGCCTGTCCGCCCGCATAAAGGCGATGCCATAGCCCCGAGGGGGCACACCGGCTCTCGAAAGGTTGCGTCGCCGCCACGCGAGCGACACGGGGCATACGCCCACGGCGGGGCATGACGGCAGCCCCCGAGGCCTATTCGGGGCTCCGCGAACCCAAAAAATGAGTGTTCGCCTTTCGGACCAGTTGCGAGTCCGGCTCCACGCATGTATCTTTAGACAGTCACAAGCGCTCGGAACGAAAACAATAAAACCCAAGTAATTGGGACGGGCACCAAGAAAAACTGCGGCGCGGGGAATACAACGGAGACGAGAGTTATTTGAAACTCTTTCGACGGAGTGCGGGTTACTTCCTGTTCTTTTGCTAAAACCGGCGAAGGTAGGGTGTCGGCCGGTTCTTGGCTACGTAAGCTCCAGCGTCGAGGCAGCCAGGTTTTAGAGACGCAGGGTCAATACTGCCTTGTGTAGAAACCTGACTGCTTGCGTCGGAGAAGCCGCGGAAGCTTCGGCGGTCGTTTTCGCGGTGCGTCGCGGTGTTTTGGTGCCCGAGGTGTGTTTCGCGCCGACCGCGAGTACGGGAGGGCGACCGCTCTATGGCGAGTGTGTGGGGGCGCGCGGACGCGGAGATGACGGCCCAATGGGCGCGTGTTCGTGCGAGGCTGAGGTCGGAGTACGGCGACGCTGCTTTCAATAGCTGGCTCAAGCCTCTGACGCTCGGCGAGGTGCTGGGCAACAGGGTCCGTGTTGCCGTGCCTACGCGGTTCATGCGCGACTGGATCGAATCCAATTACGCGAGCCGCCTGCACGAACTGTGGGCCGAAGAGAACCCGGATGTCCGGGCCGTCGAGATCATTGTCGAACCGACCAGGACGACGAGCCGTCCGGCCGGCGCGCCTCCGCTGCGCGAGCCGGAGGATCTGGGCGAGGACGAACCGGCCGAGATCGTCGAGTCACATCGACGAACCAGGCCGGAGCCCGGCGCGAGCGGGCTCGAACTCACGGGCGTGCTCGATCCGCGCTTCACTTTCGAGAACTTCGTCGTCGGCAGATCGAACGAACTCGCACACGCCGCCGCCCGGCGGGTGGCCGAATCCCAGGAAGTCCCCTTCAATCCCCTGTTCCTGTATGGCGGCGTGGGGCTTGGCAAGACCCATCTGATGCATGCCATCGCCTGGTACAACCACCGCCGCTACCCCGACCGCCGGGTGTTCTACATGTCGGCCGAGAAGTTCATGTATCAGTTCATCCGAGCGCTCCGCTTCAAGACCACAATGGACTTCAAGGAGCAGTTCCGGTCGGTCGACGTGCTGATGATCGACGACATCCAGTTCATCGCCGGCAAGGATTCGACGCAGGAGGAGTTCTTCCACACCTTCAACGCCCTCGTCGATCAGAACCGGCAGATCGTGATCTCCGCCGACAAATCGCCTTCGGATCTCGAGGGGATGGAGGTGCGGTTGAAATCGCGCCTGGGCTGGGGCCTGGTCGCCGACATCCATCCGACCGATTACGAGCTCCGTCTCGGCATCCTGCAGTCGAAGGCGGAGCAGTTCGATACCGAGATCCCGCCGAAGCTGCTCGAGTTCCTGGCCCACAAGATCACCTCCAACGTGCGGGAGCTGGAAGGCGCGCTCAACCGGATCGTCGCCCACTCGACACTCGTGGGCCGACCGGTAACCCTGGAGAGCGCGCAGGAGGTGCTACACGATCTGCTGCGCGCCAATGACCGCCGTGTGACTATCGACGAGATCCAGAAACGCGTCGCCGAGCACTACAACATCCGCCTGGCCGATATGCATTCCGCGCGCCGCGCCCGTGCGGTGGCGCGTCCCCGTCAGGTGGCCATGTATCTCGCCAAGCAGCTCACTTCCCGGTCCCTGCCCGAAATCGGCAGGAAATTCGGCGGGCGCGATCACACGACGGTCATGCACGCGGTGCGCAAGATCGAGGAGCTGCGCGCAACCGACAATAGCTTCAGCGAAGACATTGAACTACTTCGCCGGATGCTAGAAACCTGACCCGGCCCACGCCGGGGCGGGGTTCTCATCGAGGTTTCGCCTCGCGCCAGCCACCGACGTGCCCAGGCGCCGAAACGAAGTTCGGTAAGGCATTGTTTCACATAACTTTTTCGGTCCGTCCTCAACCCAATTTCCGGGCCGAAAAGCGTGTGGACTCGGTGCGAATCTGGTATACTTGAAAACCACCTGCGGAGGCCGGCTCAGGCCGCGCGTCAGCGCGTTTCGGACTAGGCATTCGCCCCGGCATCCGGCCTTCCGTCGGGTCACCGGGTAAGCTTCATCGGAGAGCCGGACAGGTTTGTAAATCGACATGAAACTCACAATTGAACGAACAACCCTTCTGAGGGCCCTTGGGCACGTGCAGAGCGTGGTCGAGCGGCGCAACACGATCCCGATCCTGGCAAACGTCATGCTCGAAGCCACGGACAATATCGTCAGCCTGACCGCTACGGACATGGACCTGACGATCAACCGAAAGGCGGGGGCGGACGTAAGCAAGGGAGGGGCCACGACCGCGCCCGCCCACACGCTGTACGATATCGTGCGGAAGCTTCCGGAAGGCGCCCAGGTCGAACTCGAGACCGCGGCGGACACCGGTCAGCTGCACATCCGGTCCGGACGCTCCAGGTTCGCCCTGAGCTGCCTGCCCACCGAGGACTTTCCGGTCATGACGGGCGCCGACATGCCGATTCAGTTCGCAGTCGAGGCCGGCGAGATGCGGAGCATCATAGACCGGACCCGCTTCGCCATCTCGACGGAAGAGACACGGTATTACCTGAACGGCATCTACTTCCACGCCATGGATGGCGACGGCACAAAGACGCTGCGGGCGGTCGCCACGGACGGCCACCGGCTGGCCCGCGTGGAGGTGCCACTGCCGGATGGCGCCGCCGACATGCCGGGGGTCATCGTGCCGCGCAAGACCATCGGCGAGCTCCGGAAGCTGATCGACGAGACGGCGGAGAGCGTCGAGGTCGAGCTCGGCGAGACGCGCATTCGCTTTTCGTTCGATGCGGCCGTACTGACCTCGAAGCTGATCGACGGCAAATTTCCGGACTACGAGCGGGTCATACCCGTCGACAACGACAAGACCCTCGAGGTGAACCGGCGCGCGTTCACCGAGGCGGTCGATCGCGTCTCGACGATCTCCACCGAGAAGAGCCGTGCCGTCAAGCTGACGATAGGCGACGGCAACCTGAAGCTCTCGGCGACCAGCCCGGAGCACGGCAGCGCCAGCGAGGAGCTGGAGGTGAGCTACGGCGAGTCGCCGCTGGAAATCGGCTTCAACTCACGCTACCTCATCGACATCACACAGCAGATCGAGGGCGAAGAAGCACGTTTTTCGCTGTCCGATCCGGCGTCACCGACGATCGTTCGGGACGCCGATGATGCAAGCGCGCTCTACGTTCTCATGCCGATGCGGGTGTGAGCGCGTTTCTCACAGCGGTGGTCGAGGGCGACGGGAACTTCCCGCCGGATCGGCCCGCGGGAAATCCCCGAGAGGATGCCCCGCGCTCGCGCTCGCCGGTCCCGAGCAGGGCCGGCAAGCTGTGGGTGCGGCGACTCATGCTGACCGAGTTTCGCAGCTACCGGTCCCTAGAGCTCGACCTCACACCTCGCGCGGTCGTGCTGACGGGACCGAACGGGGCCGGCAAGACCAACCTGTTGGAGGCTCTGTCGTTTCTCACGCCGGGCCGCGGCCTCAGGCAGGCGCAACTCACGAAGGTCGCCCGAATCGGCCCTGGCGAGGAACAGCCGGGCGAGCGTTGCTGGGCCGTTGCCGCGCGTCTCGAGACTCCGACGGGCGAGGTGGACATCGGCACGGGCCGCGACCCGGCGGCGCGAACCGGTCGTCAGGATCGTCGGATCGTCCATGTCGATGGGGCGCCGCAACGCGGACAGGCGGCGCTCACCGAACATCTCGGTATCGTTTGGCTGACGCCGGAGATGGACAGGCTGTTCCAGAACGGGTCCGCGGGGCGCCGTCGCTTCCTCGACCGGCTCGTTTACGGCCTGGATCGCGATCATCCCGGGCGCGTGGCCAGCTACGAACACCTCCTGCGCGAGCGCGCCCGCCTGCTGCGTGACCGGATGGAGGACGAGGCGTGGCTCGACGCCCTCGAACGGCGCCTGGCCGAAAAGGGGGTGGCGATCGCCGCGGCGAGGAGAGAGGCGGTGACGCGCCTCGACGAACTGACCCGCACCGGGGCGGTCGCATTCCCGGGCGCCCGGCTGGCGCTCGCGGGGGACGTGGACCGGTGGCTGGACGAGGCGCCGGCGCTGGCGGTCGAGGATCGGCTACACGCGGCGCTCACCGCCTCGCGCGCGCAGGACGCCGAAACCTTCCGGACGGCCCATGGGCCGCACCGCAGCGACCTCCTGGTCCGCCACCTCGGCATCGGCGCCCCGGCCGAACGCTGCTCCACCGGAGAGCAGAAGGCGTTGCTGATTGGACTGGTTCTCGCGCAGGTGCGGCTTCTGGCGCTCGCGCGCGGAGCACCGCCGCTGCTGCTCCTGGACGAGGTAGGCGCGCATCTGGACGTGGAACGACGCGCGGCGCTGTTCGATCTGGTGGCCGAGCTGGGCGCCCAGGCCTGGATGACCGGAACCGATCGATCCCTCTTCGAGGGACTCGGCGATCGGGCGCAGTATTTCGACGTTCGGAATTCGACCCTGAAATCACGGGGGAGCGAAAGCTAAGCGATGACCGACCCGGCGATCACGAACGCGGTGGCCGACGAATATGGAGCCGATGCGATCAAGGTGTTGCGCGGGCTGGATGCGGTGCGCAAGCGCCCCGGCATGTACATCGGCGACACCGATGACGGTTCGGGCCTGCAACATATGGTCTACGAGGTCGTCGACAACTCCATCGACGAGGCCCTGGCCGGCTATTGCGACACGGTCGAGGTCGTGCTGAACGCGGACGGCTCGGTGACGGTCACGGACAACGGCCGCGGCATCCCCACCGATGTGCACGAGGAGGAGGGGATATCGGCCGCCCAGGTGATCATGACCCATCTGCACGCCGGGGGTAAGTTCGACCAGAATTCCTACAAGGTTTCCGGCGGCCTGCACGGGGTCGGCGTTTCCGTCGTCAACGCGTTGTCGAGCTGGCTGGAGCTCAGGATCTGGCGCGGCGGTGCGGAGCATTTCATGCGCTTCGTGGACGGCGAGGCGGAAAAGGACCTGGTCGTGGTCGGCAGCGCGCCGCCGATCGACGGCACGCAGCGCACGGGGACGGAGATCACCTTTCTGCCCTCGCCGGCGACCTTCTCCATGACGGACTTCGACTTCGCGACCCTGGAGCACCGCCTGCGCGAGCTGGCGTTTCTCAATTCAGGGGTGACGCTCATCCTCGAGGACAGGCGCGGCGTGGATCCGGTACGCGCCGAAATGCGCTACGAAGGCGGACTACGGGCGTTCGTGGGCTACCTGGACCGCAACAAGAACAGTCTGCACTCCGAGGTCATCGCCATAGGCGGCGAGCGCGAGGGCATCACGGTGGAGGTGGCGCTGCAGTGGAACGACAGCTACCACGAGACGGTGCTTTGCTTCACCAACAACATCGGCCAGCGCGATGGCGGCACGCACCTGGCCGGGTTCCGCGCGGCGCTTACGCGCACGATCAACACCTATGCGAACACAAGCGGGCTCTCCAAGAAGGCGAAGCTGCAACTCACCGGCGACGATGCCCGCGAGGGCCTCTCCTGCGTGCTCTCGGTGAAAGTCCCGGATCCGAAGTTCTCGTCCCAGACCAAGGACAAGCTGGTCTCCTCGGAGGTGCGTCCGGTGGTCGAAAGCATCGTCGCCGACCGCCTCGGGCAGTGGCTCGAGGAACATCCGAGCGAGGCCAGGCGCATCGTCGAGAAAATCATCGAAGCGGCGGCGGCGCGCGAGGCGGCGCGAAAGGCCCGCGAGCTCACCCGACGAAAGGGGGCGCTCGACGTGACTTCGCTCCCGGGCAAGCTGGCGGACTGTCAGGAGCGCGATCCCGCGCGCTCGGAGCTGTTCATCGTCGAGGGCGACAGCGCCGGCGGGTCCGCCAAGCAGGCCCGCGATCGCACCTTCCAGGCGATCCTGCCGCTCCGGGGCAAGATCCTCAACGTCGAGCGGGCGCGTTTCGACAAGATGCTGTCCTCGGCCGAGATCGGCACCCTCATCACCGCGCTGGGAACCGGCATCCGCGACGACTTCGACATCGACAAGCTGCGCTACCACAAGATCATCATCATGACAGACGCGGACGTGGACGGCTCCCATATCCGCACCCTGCTGCTCACGTTCTTCTACCGGCAGATGCAGGAGATCATCGAGCACGGTCATCTCTATATCGCACAGCCGCCCCTCTACCGCGCCGCCCGAGGGAACTCGGCCGTGTATCTCAAGGACGATCCGGCGCTCGAGGACTATCTCATCGAGAACGGCACCAAGGACGCGGTGCTGGAGCTCCAGGACGGCACGCAACTGGCGGGAGCCGACCTCAAGGCATTGCTGGACACCGCGCGCGAGGTGCGACGGCTCATGCAGCCGCTCACCCAGCACCTGCATAACTCCGCCATCGTCGAGCAGGCGGCCATCCTGGGCGCTCTCAACGAGGGGTTGATCGGCGACCCGGAACAAGCGTCCGCCGCCGCCGAGTACACGGCCCGCCGCCTCGACGCAATGGTGCCGGAGTTCGAGCGTGGCTGGCAGGGCAGCCTGGCCGAGGATGGCGGGCTCGTATTCACCCGCACGCTGCGCGGGGTGACCGAGCGGCACGTAATCGATCGGCGCATCATCGCCAGCGCCGAAGCCCGACGGCTGGACGCACGGGCGGGCGAGCTCCAAGCCACCTACGGCCGCCACGGCACGCTCAAGGCGGGGGAGGCGGAGTACCGCATCACGGGGCCGAGGGATCTCCTGGAACGCGTCTTCGAGCTCGGCCGCAAGGGCGTATCGCTGCAGCGTTACAAGGGGTTGGGTGAAATGAACCCGGAGCAGCTCTGGGAGACGACCCTCGACGTGAACAGCCGCTCGCTCCTGCGCGTCCGCATCGATCACGCGGACGAGGCGGGCGAGATCTTCGAGACCCTGATGGGCGACTTCGTGGAACCGCGCCGCAATTTCATCCAGTCCAACGCCCTCAAGGTGGCCAACCTGGACGTTTAGGCCCGTTTCGGCCTGGCCGACGCGGAGGCCGCCAGGGCTTCGAAGTCGCGGTGGCGCGCCACGTACACGACCACATCATCCACAAGCTCAGCGAAGTGGCCATACATGGCCTGGGACGCCTTATTCTCGGCGCCGGTCATCCACCACAGGAATCGTCCACCGGCGGCCTCGACCTCCGCCGCGGTAGCGGCAAGCAAACGGCGCCCGAAACCACGCCGGCGATGGGACGGCGCCACGTAGAGGTCCAGAAGGTAGCCGCCCGGAGAGGCGGCGTCGGTATCGTAGGCAGGATGCCAGAGCGCGAATCCGACGACCTCGCCACGGCTGGTCTGGGCGACGAGGGTGGAGAAGCGCCGTTTCCTGCCGAAGCCATCGCGCTGAAAGACGTCGGCTGTCATCGGCGGCGGCGAACGGGCGAACTCGGCGTGGAATTCGGCAAACAGGCGAGCAAGGGCCTCAGCGTCCCGGGGCCGGGCAGACCTGATCGGGAGCAAAGCTCTGTCGTCCATACGGGCCCCCGACTGTCGCAACATCTGTGGCAATCATACAAGAATCCAACTAGATAGTCCCCATGACACGTGAACGCTCCCGCCGCCGACGACCGGCCGGCCAGAGACCCCGGGGACACGGCAAGCCGGCGCGCAGACGCACGACACAGGCGCGAGCGCGCGGTCACTTCCCCATGGCGCGGGTGCTCAAATGGGCGTTCACCCTCGCTATCTGGCTCGTCCTCATGGGCGGGGCCGCGGTCGCCTGGCTTGCCTGGGATCTGCCGGACGTCGATCGGCTGAGCGCTGAGACCCGGCAACCGGGCGTCGTGCTGCTGACGGCGTCGGGGGATCGGCTGGCGTCCTACGGCGACCTGTACGGCGCGCGCGTGGCCCTGGACCAGCTCCCACCCTACCTGCCGCGCGCCGTGCTGGCGACCGAGGACCGCCGCTTCTACGAGCACTCGGGTCTCGATCCCCGCGGCATCGCCCGCGCGATGCTGGCCAACCTCCGCAAGGGGCGCATCGTCCAGGGCGGCAGCACCATCACCCAGCAGCTGGCAAAGAACCTGTTTCTCACACGGGAACGGTCCCTCGAGCGGAAAGCCAAGGAAGCGCTGCTCGCACTATGGCTCGAAGCCAACTTCGACAAGGACGAGCTGCTCACCATCTACCTGAACCGCGTCTATCTCGGAGGGGGCGCCTATGGCGTGGAGGCGGCGGCCCAGAAGTACTTCGGGCACTCGTCGCGGGAGGTTTCGCTCTACGAGGCGGCCATGCTGGCCGGACTTCTCAGCGCGCCATCGCGGAACAACCCATTGCACGATCCCGAGACAGCCCACGTCCGCGCGCTCGCGGTCCTCGACGCCATGGTCGCCGCCGGATACCTGTCGCCCGAGAACGCC
>JBHICL010000111.1:0-8585 GCA_046759605.1 Alphaproteobacteria bacterium
CGCCATATACGGCCAGATCGACCATGGCCATCACCGCATAGCGTCCTTTCGTGCTTAGCTTCACGAGGGCGTCTCCTTTCTTGTTTGCGGCCTATTGGCGCTCTGGGCTCACTGAATCGGGATCGTCCACCGGCTCAGGGACGCCGGCCGGCACGTCTTTCAGGTCCTGCGCGCGCTCGAGCTCCTCGATTCTCGCCTGCAACTCGCTCATCTCCGCGACGAGACCCTCGATGGCGCGAGCGACGGGATCGGGCAGGTCGCCGGTGGGCGTGCCGTAGGCGGCGAAATCATCCGTTTTGAACGCCTTCGATGTCTGAACCGGCCGCGCCGGAATGCCTACGACGGTGCTGCCGTCGGGCACGTCCTTCACGACGACGGCGTTGGCGCCGACGCGGGCGTTCCTGCCAATCGTGATCGGCCCCAGGACCTGGGCTCCGGACCCGATGATGGCGCCGTCCTCGAGAGTTGGATGACGCTTCACGTCCCGTTGCTCGTGGCTGTTCACGGCCGGAGCGATGCCACCGAGAGTGACGCCCTGGTACAGGGTCACGTCGTCGCCGATGTGCGACGTTTCGCCGACGACGACGCCCATTCCGTGGTCGATCACCAGGCGGCTACCGATCACCGCGCCGGGGTGGATCTCCACGCCCGTGAGGAGCCGACCGATTTGCGATAGCACGCGCGCAATCAGACGCGCGCGGCGTCGCCAAAGCCAGGAGGCCATGCGATGCCACAGCGTGGCGTGCAGGCCGGGGTAGCCGAGCAGTACCATGAGCCGCGACCCCGCCGCGGGATCGCGCTCCAGGTAGGCTTCGATGTCGTCACGTAGCTGCTTGTAATACATGGTAACCTTTGTGCTATAAGCCCCTTTCCGAGCGACGCCCGCGCTCGGCCCTTCACGGGGTGGGGCGGGTGTACTGGCGATATAGGATAACCAACTAACGCGATCAAGTAATACGACCCTGGCGCGGCACGCATTTATGTTCAGAAACCCTAAGCTAATTAGGGATATGGACCGGGGCCCGGCAGGGGAGCTCGCCATAAGAGAACAGAATGCCGGAAATCATCATTAACGGCCCCGAAGGGCGGCTCGAGGGCCGGTATTACCATGCCAAGACCGCCAATTCGCCGGTGGCGCTGATGCTGCACCCGCACCCGCAGCACGGCGGCACGATGAACAACAAGGTCGTCTACGCGCTTTATCAGATATTCCAGCGCCGTGGTTTTTCCGCCCTCAGGTTCAACTTCAGAGGCGTCGGGCGGTCCCAGGGCACCTTCGACCGAGGCGAGGGCGAGTTGTCGGATGCGGCCTCGGCGCTGGACTGGATGCAGGGCTACAACCCCAACGCCCGCTCCTGTTGGATCGCGGGTTTCTCCTTCGGCGCATGGATCGGCATGCAGCTGCTGATGCGTCGGCCGGAAATCGCGGGGTTCATCTCGATCTCTCCGCCGGCCAACATGTACGACTTCACGTTCCTCGCCCCGTGTCCCGCCTCCGGCCTCATCCTCCATGGTAGCGCCGACGACGTGGTCCCGGAGGAGTCGGTGGGTCAACTGGTCTCGCGCCTGGCCAGGCAGAAGGATGTGGTCATCGACTATCGCGTCATCGAAGGGGCCGACCACTTCTACACCGACCAGATCGAAAGGCTCGTCGACCACGCCGAGGCCTATCTGAACAAGCGCGACGACGCCTAGGGTCGCGCGCGGCCCCTGTGGAGACGCCCGCCCGTCAACGGTGCGGGGACGCCCGTGGTGCCCGGGAAGGTGATCGGCAACCCGGCTAGAGAGCGCACGGCCATGTAGGCGAAGGCCTCTGCCTCCAGGCTGTCGCCGTTCCAACCGACGTGCTCGACGGGCTGGACGGGAGCGCCGAGCCGCTCGACCAGCATCGTCAACAGCACCGGGTTCTTTCGCCCTCCGCCGGTCACGAGCCAGCGCCGCGGAGGCGTCGGCAAATGCACCAGTGCGCGGGTAACGGCGGCCGCGGTGAAAGCGGTAAGCGTCGCGGCGCCATCCGCGACGTCGAGGCGATCGGCGGGAGAGGCGTCGAAAGCATCGCGGTCGAGCGACTTCGGCGGTGTTCGATCGAAGAACGCGGTGTCCAACAGCTCGGCCAGCGCCGCCTCGTCTACCGTTCCCGACGCGGCAAGACGGCCTTCCGCGTCATAGTCGAAACCGGCACGCGCACGCGTCCAATCGTCGATGAGCGCGTTGCCAGGGCCCGTGTCGAAAGCGATCAGATCGTCGTCTCCATGTCCGATCCAGGTGACATTGGCCACGCCACCCAGATTCAGGACCGCCAGCGGGCGCACCAGACCCGCGGCGCGGGCGGCGTGATAGACCGGTGCGAGCGGCGCCCCCTCCCCACCCGCCTCCACGTCCGCCTTGCGGAAGTCGGCGATCACGTCGATCCCGAGGCGCCTGGCGAGCAGGCGGGGGTTCCCGATCTGGCGTGTTATCCTGCGTTCCGGCGCATGGAGGATTGTGTGGCCGTGCATGCCCACGATGTCCACGCCATCGGGGGCAAGTCCCGCCTTGTCCAGGAGCCTCGCGACGGCGTCGGCATGGATGAGCGTGATCTCGCGCTCGACCTCCTCCATAGCCGAAGCCGCCCGACTCGCATCGCCCAACCGCTCGCGTGTCCCCGCCGTATAGGCAAGGGTCAGCGACGGACCCGGGTTGACTTCGCGGCGCCCATCGGTGTGAACGATCGCCGCATCCACGCCGTCGCGCGAGGTGCCGCTCATCAGGCCCACGGCTGAGAGCACTCCGGCCCCCATGAACTCGCCTCTCCTTCGTTCGCGGCCGGATCGTTTTGCCGACGGCGCTTTTTTCGGTGACGAGGGCACGCCTCACGGCCTATCTATACGTTTCCGAGAGGCATTCCAGCATCGCAAAGCCATTCCCGATTGAACAGGTTAGTCAGCGCATGGCCCACTTCCGCTCCGAGTTCCTGAACGCGATCGATGGACGCGGCTACTTGCATCAGGGGACCGATCTGGAGGGCCTGGACGCAACGGCCGCGTCCGGGATTGTCGTTGCCTACGTCGGCTTCGACGCCACCTCGGTCAGCCTTCATGCCGGTCATCTCCTGCCGATAATGCTGCTGCGTCTGCTGCAGAGGACGGGGAACAAGCCGATCGTGCTCATGGGCGGCGGGACAACGAAGGTCGGTGATCCAACCGGGAAGGACAGCACGCGTCAGCTTCTGAGCGAGGAAGCCATCGCGCGGAACATCGCCAGTATCCGGCGAACCTTCGACCGTTTCCTCGAGTTCGGCGACGGCCCGACGGACGCCGTCATGGTCGACAACGCCGAGTGGCTGGACGAGCTGCGCTACATTCCGTTCCTGCGCGACTATGGCCGGCATTTCTCGGTCAACCGCATGCTCACCTTCGACAACATCCGGCTCAGGCTCGAGCGAGAGCAATCCCTGTCGTTCCTGGAGTTCAACTACATGGTGCTTCAGGCGTTCGACTTTCTCGAGCTCAACCGCCGTTATGGCTGCATCATGCAGATGGGCGGCTCGGACCAGTGGGGCAACATCGTCGCCGGAATAGAGCTGGCGCGGCGGATCGAGGGCATGACCCTCTACGGCTTGACGGCGCCTCTCCTGACGACGGCCACGGGGAGCAAGATGGGCAAGACCGAGCAAGGAGCGGTCTGGCTCAATCCCGACCAGCTTTCGCCCTACGACTACTGGCAGTATTGGCGCAATACCCACGACGCCGACGTCGGGCGGTTCCTCCGCCTGTTCACCGATCTGCCGGAGGCGGAGATCGTCCGGCTGGAGGGCCTCGAGGGCTCCGAGCTCAACGAGGCGAAGAAAACTCTGGCGACCGAGGCCACCCTTCTGTGTCACGGCGCCCACGCGGCGGCCGCGGCGGCCGAGACCGCGCGCCGCACGTTCGAAGAGGGCGGCCTCGGCGACGAGCTGCCGACGACCGGGATTCCCCGGGACCAGCTGGCCGCGGGCATCGCCGTCTTCGCCGCCGTATCGCGTGCCGGGCTCGCACCATCGAACAGCGAGGCGCGGCGGCTCATCCGCGGCGGGGGCGTTCGCGTGAACGATGCCGTGGTGTCGGAAGAGAACCGCGAGCTCGCCCTCGGCGACCTGAACGCGGACGGGGTCATCAAGTTATCCGTGGGCCGAAAGCGTCACGCCCTGATCCGACCGGTGTGAGGTCCCGCCGGTATCATTCGTTCGGGTCGCCGAGCGGGAATGGGGGTATGTCGTCGTCGGGGTCGCTCTCCTCGGGGTCGCCGAAGCCCGTGAAGATGCGGCGGGTAAAGCCGGGGGTTAGCACGGTCAGCGGATTGACCGTGACCTTCGGTTCGTCCAGCGGCCCGTCGACGCTGTAGGCCGCCGCGAACACCCCGTCCCCGCCACCGGTCAGCATTGGGCCGATCACGGGAATCTTGCCAAGTATGCTGTTCAGGGTATACGCCGGGGCGACCTCGCCCTCTATGTCGATCGTCCGCTCCTTGCGGTTGATGACCCCCTCGGCGAGAATGCCCAGCTCCGACCCCCTCATCTTCCCGTCGGTGATCTCGAGGGTCTCCTTGGTGAGGCGAAAGGGCAGCTCCAGCCGGTCGAAGGAAATGCCCTCGCCCGAGAGCGTGTCGGCGATCCCTCTGAACGATGCGAGCGTCAGCACGCGCGCCAGCACCGGCCCGTCGAGGAGTCGGAAGTTCTCGATGATCGCCTGGCCGAGCACCGGCTGGCCCTCTTCGTCGTCGTTGATCGTGCCCTCGATGACCAGTCTTCCGTCCTCGATCGAATTGCTCCACCCGACCATCCGGAGGAACGCACCGGCATCGGCGGCGGCGACGGTCAGCTCGCGCGTCGTGTCCTCCTCCTCGAGACGCACGACCAGCTCGCCTTTGGGGCCGAGCCCTCCGCGCACGTCCACCTTGCGGAACCTCTCGCCATCGTGCTCGACCACGCCCACCACGCCGAGTAGCTGAGATTCGTCGCCGAGACGAACCACCGCCAGCGGTCGGCTTTCGTCGACCGTGATCCGGAACGCCGGACCGGTCCCCTCCGCAACGTCGCTCGGGCCAGTGGCGTCACCTTCGCGAAGACCGAGACGATCTCTCAGGATCGGCCTCAGGTCCAGCCGGGGTCCGCCGATGACGATCTCCGGCATGCCGTCGGGATCCATCGCGATGGTTCCCGAGATATCCGAGCCGCCAAACGCCAGCCGGTCGAACTCGACGTGTTCGGGAACGCGTGTCCCGTTCTCCGCTCTGAAGCTCGCCCGACCCGACGCGGCGAGGCCGTCGGCCATGACCTGAAAGTTCGTAATGTCGGTGATCTTACCGTCGCTCTGGACATGGAACTCCAGCGTGCCCCTCGCCGCTGTGCCGGCAGGTTTATGTAGGCCGATATCCCTGACCGTGATCTCCGTGTCCACGAGATCGAGCTCCGCCAGCCCCACCATCGACCCGTCGTCGAAAATGGTGAAAACCGTGCCGATGCCGATGGCGCCCGAGGCGAAGCGGGCGGTATCGAGCCCCAACACCGCCAGTCCTTCGTCCTCCACGATTCCGCTGAACTCGTAACGAGTCCGGAACGGCGCGTCGGGCGCGAACCGCTCGACCCACTTCGCTTCGACCGAAAAACCGCCCACGGTCGCCGATCCCTCGACCTTGAGGCCGGTCTTGTCGATTTCCAGCGTTAGATCTCCGTCACTTACCGGGTGTCCGAAGGGGCCGTCCTCCTGGGTGAAACCCGCCAGGCTCGCCGCCGCCGCGGCGCCAACGTCATCGAAGGTTGTGCCGCGCCTCAAGGGGACGCGTAAGGAAAGGTTGGTCCGCTGGGCGCCACCGACGAGGGCTGGATCGAGTCCCAGTGTCGACGCGAAGCGCAACGGCTCCGAGTCGAGGACCTTGAGGGCATCCTTCACCGGGCCGGCGGCCGTCAGCTCGATCTCCGCAGCGGCGTTCCCAGGCTCGTCGAGCTGGACGAGGTCGATCGTCGCCGTCTCGACGAGCAGCTCCCCGTTGCGCCCAGAGTCCACTTCGATGAGGAAGCGACTCCGGTCGAATGTCGCGCGGCCGGTCGCCTCGAGCACCGGCGGCATCGGCCTCAGGTAATGGACCGTCACCCCCGAGGCCGTGATCTCACCGCCGACTTCGACGACCTCGAGGGCCGCGGGATCATCCGACGGGGCCTTCAGGGATAGCTCGACGCGCGCGTTGTGCACGACGCCGTCACCCAGATTCTGCGTGACCCATCGGCGTGGCACCGGCCCGAGAATCGGCGGCCAGAGCCGGTCGAGGTCATCCACCGGTACGTCCCATGCCTCGCCCTCGAGGCTGATCTCCACCGATCCGTCCTGCCGGACGGCGTCTCCGCTGAACCGCGCTCGGGGGCCACCGGCATCGATGCTGCCGTTTTCGAGCACCAAGCGGCTGAAATCGTCGTCCACGCGCCCGCTGAGCCCCACGGAGGCGACCGAGAGGGGCTCGGAGTAGAGCTCCGGGAGCCGCACCACGCCGGTCGCGCCGGTGAGGTCGAAGGTCAGCGAGGGAATCGCAAGATCCTTGTCCAGGGTCACGATTATCGAGCCACTCAGTGGTAGCTCGAACCGCCGCAGTGGATCCAGGCTCGGCTCGATGTGCGCCAGCAGGGAGGGCTCCACGGAATCGAAGCTGACCCCCAGCTGTGTCAGCCCGCTCGCGCCATTGTAGAGGCCGCTCCCCTCGAAACGTCCCGAAAGATCGCCGGCGGCAACGTCGAGGACGAGCTCGGCGCGGATTCCCTCGTCGTCGCGCTCGAGGCTGATTTCGCCCTGGTCCGCCGACCAGGTCGTACCGGTTCTCCGGTCGATCACGTCCAGGCGCGCATCGACGATGCTGAGACCTGACAGATAGCCCGTGATGCGCGAACGGTCCGGCGGCTGGAGAAGTTCCTGGATGAGATTGGCAACGAGCCGCTGGGTGTCCTCGTCCCGCCCCTCCGCCTCCAGGGTCTCGAAGCCGGTCTTCACGCCGCCCTCCGGGTCGCGCACGAGCCTGAGACGCGCGCCGCTGATCTCGAGCCTTGTCGGCGCCAGAAGGCCGCGCAGCAGCGCGAGGCCGCTGAAGCGGATGTCCACCTCGGGGATCTCGGCAAGCAGTTGATCGTCGCTGCCGAGGACGCTGAGCTCGAGCGCCCGTACGTCCAGGTTGCGATCCTCGGCTGACCAGGCGAGCACGGTGTCCTCGACCCGCACCTCCGAGGCGCCCAGTTGGGCGTTGAGGGCATCCTCGATAAATGGCGTCATGAAGCCGAGACTGACCGGGCCACGGGTGAAAGCGAAAGCGACGGCACCGGCAAGAAGCGCTGTTCCGACCGCGAGGGCCGCGAAGATCTGGAGCACCAGCCTGGACGACTTGACTATCACGAGCTTAGAGCTTTCCTTCTCCGCGCCGCTGCCCCCCTGATTTCCCCCGGGACGAAGAACATACTTAAGTCCACGGCGTAAGTCTGCGCAAAATATGTACCATTAGAAAATGATCTCATCGCTCGTAACCGACCCTCAGGCGCTGCCGGCGGCGGCCGAGCCGGAGCGAGCCCGGCTCGGCCTCGAACGCTGGCGCGAGGCCGTGTCCAACCATTCCGACAGCGCGACGAGACGCTACGCACGAGCCTTGAGCGAGGATCGGGCGGGCAACGCATTGCTGCAGGCCATCTTCGGCAACAGTCCGTTCCTGACCGCCTGCCTTCTCAAGGACCTGAATTTCACGCGTCTGGTGATCACCGATGGTGTGGATGCAGCGTACCGTCTGGCGCTCACGAGCGTCACGGCGCCCGATGTCCCGCCGAGGAGCCTGGACGAGTTGATGTCCCGGCTGCGGCTTGCGCGGATGCGGGTAGCTCTCACGGTGGCGCTCGCCGACATTTGCGGTGTATGGGGTCTCAAAACGGTCACGACTGCCTTGAGCCGCTTCGCCGATGCGTGCCTCAACGCGTGCGTGGGACACTTGTTGCCCGAGGCCGCCACCCAGGGGGCGTTCTCACTCCGCCACCCGGACGAACCCGAGCGTGGGTCCGGGCTGGTGCTGCTCGGCGTCGGCAAGCTCGGCGCCTCGGAGCTTAACTACTCGAGCGACATCGATCTCATCGTCCTCTACGACGGCGAACGGATCGAAACCCAAGACCCCGACGGGCTGCAGAGGACCTTCGTCCGTCTCACACGCCGCCTGGTTCGCGCTCTCGAGGAGCGGACCGCCGACGGGTACGTGTTCCGTACCGACCTCCGCCTGCGGCCCGACCCGGGAGCCACGCCCGTTTGCATGTCGGTGCTGGCCGCCGAGACCTATTACGAGAGCCTGGGCCAGAACTGGGAGCGCGCGGCCATGATCAAGGCCCGTCCGGCGGCCGGCGACTACGCCGCGGGCGTTTCGTTCCTCGCCAATCTGCGCCCGTTCATCTGGCGCAAGCACCTGGATTTCGCCGCCATTCAGGACATTCATTCCATCAAGCGCCAGATTCACGCCCACAAGGGCGGCGGCACGATCGCCATCGAGGGCCACAACATCAAGCTCGGGCGCGGCGGGATTCGTGAGATCGAGTTCTTCGCCCAGACCCAGCAGCT
>JBHICL010000112.1:0-8577 GCA_046759605.1 Alphaproteobacteria bacterium
CTGACGAACCAGCCGCGCTGGTCCGGCATCAAGGCGGTGCGCGAGGGGCGGGTCTACCTGACCGACGGAAACGCCTACTTCAACAGGCCGGGACCGCGCCTCGTGGACAGCCTGGGAATCCTCGCGCGTCTGATCGCCCCCGATGCCCCGGACGAGGGTCCGGGCTGGCGCCGATACGTCGAGGCGGCAGACAATTAACCCAGCGCCCGGCTTGCGCGCGGCGGAGCCGGGAAATATTGTTCGCCCGGGGGAGCATCTCAAGATGAGCGACGTTACGCGCCAGACGGCCGACCAGCCGCCCGTTCCGCCGGATCGACCGGGTTCCCATAACCACCTGCCGTCCGCACCCGAGGCGCGGCGGCTGGGCGTGGTGAACTGGCGAGGGTTATGGACGCTCTACCTCAAGGAGGTGCAGCGCTTCTTCAAGGTCTTCACCCAGACCGTCGCGGCGCCGATCGTGACGACTCTGCTGTTCTTCGTCATCTTCCGGATCGCGCTCGGCGGCGGCGTGCGGACCGTCGGCGACATACCCTTCGTCGAATTCCTGGCACCCGGCCTCATCATGATGGCGATGCTCCAGAACGCCTTCGCCAACACCTCGTCTTCGCTGATGATCTCCAAGATCCAGGGAAACATCATCGACGTGCTGATGCCGCCCCTGAGCGCCGCGGAGCTGACGGTTGGCTTCGTCGCCGGCGGCGTGACGCGCGGGATCTTCGTGGGCCTCGCCACGGGCGCGGTGCTCGCTATGTTGGTGCCCATCCACATCCACGACCCCTGGCTCATCGTTTTTCACGCCCTGTCGGCATCGATGATGCTGTCGTTGTTCGGCATGATCGGCGGCATCTGGGCGGAGAAATTCGACCAGATCGCAGCGGTCACGAACTTCGTGGTTATGCCGCTGTCGTTCCTCTCCGGCACGTTCTACTCCATCCAGAGGCTGCCGGACGCATGGCAGACAGTGGCCCACTTCAACCCGTTCTTCTACATGATCGACGGTTTTCGCAGCGGCTTCATCGGCCAGTCCGATGCCGATCCGTTGCTGGGGGTGGCCGTGATGACCGGCGTCAACGCGGTCCTGTTTCTGCTGACCTACTGGATGATGGCAACCGGCTATAGGTTGAAAGCGTGAGCGTCGTCGGTCCCCAACATATAGGCTGTTTCAACGCGCTGGGAGTTTGGACGCTCTACCGCCGCGAGATGGTGCGTAGCTTCAAGATCTGGGTCATCACCATCGCGGCGCCGGCGCTGCAGGCGCTGATGATGGCCGCCGTCTTCGCGCTCGTGATAGCCAGTGCCACGTCCGGGTTCCTGTCCCGCGATTTCCTGGCCTTTCTGCTTCCCGGTCTGGTCGCCGCTGGCGTGCTCGAACGGGCCTTCGCGGCGACCGCCTTCTCGATCATCTACGACAAGCTGGAAGGGAGCATCGGCGACCTCCTGATCGCGCCGATGACGCCGGCGGAGCTCCTGTTGAGCTATGCGCTCTCGGCCGTCAGCGGTGGATTGCTCGCCGGGATCGCCGTGTGGCTTATCCTGGTGCCCTTCGGCCTCGGGGCGCCGGTGGCCCCGGTTGCGGTACTGTTCTTCTCCGCCGCCGGCGCGGTGATGATCGGACTGTTCGCGCAGATCGCCGCTCTTTGGGCGCGGAAATGGGACCACATATCGGCGGTGCAGACCTTTGTCGTAGTCCCGTTCGTCTTCCTCTCGGGGGTCTTCTTCCCGCTCGAGCGGCTGTCTTCGCTGGGTCAGTCGCTCATCCACCTCAATCCCTTGTTCTATGTCGTCAGCGGGGTTCGCTTCGGCATGACCGGCGTGACCGAGGCCAACCCATGGATGGGCGCGGCGGTGGTGCTGACGGTTGCCGCGGCGCTGGGGCTCATCTCTCATGTCCTGCTCGCGCGCGGCTACAACCTGAAGAGCTAGCGGCAGCCGCTCGCGTTGACAGCACGCACGGGTTTCCCGATAGTCTCGGCCCCTTTTGACACCAACGCTGGGCGTGGCATCCTTTCGGGTGCGGAGAGGGAGACGGTCGTGACCGAAGCTCTTATGCGGACCTATGCGCGGGCACCGGTCGCCTTCGAACGGGGCGACGGCGCGCGTCTCTTCGACACGGAGGGAAGGAAATACCTGGATTTTGCCGCCGGCATCGCGGTCGACATCCTCGGGCACTGTCACCCGCGCCTCGTCGCCGCGCTCACCGAGCAGGCCGATCGCCTATGGCATGTCTCCAACCTCTACGAGATTCCCGAGCAGACCGCCTACGCTAAGAGGCTCGTTGCGGCGAGCTTCGGCGACTCCGTCTTTTTCTGCAACTCGGGCGCCGAGGCCGTCGAGGGGGCGCTCAAGCTCGCGCGCAAGTACCATGCGAAAGCCGGACATCCGGAGCGCTATCGCACGATCACGGTCGAGGGCGCCTTCCACGGACGCACCCTCGCGACCCTGGCGGCGGCGGGAAACGCAAAGTATCTGGACGGTTACGGCCCGCCGCTCGACGGCTTCGATCAGGTGGCGTTCGGTAATCTCAACGAGGCGCGCGCCGCCATCGGCGCCGAGACGGCCGCGATTCTCGTGGAGCCGGTCCAGGGCGAGGGCGGTATCCGCCCGGCGAATACCGCCTATCTCGCAGGTCTGCGGGCCGCGGCCGACGAGTTTGGGCTGGTGCTGATCTTCGACGAGGTACAGTGCGGCTTCGGCCGCACAGGACGGCTGTTCGCCCACGAATGGGCCGGGGTGACGCCCGACGTCATGGCCGTGGCCAAAGGTATCGCCGGCGGCTTTCCGTGCGGCGCGTTCATCGCCAAGGCCCAGGTGGCCGAAGCCTTTGCCCCCGGCAGCCACGGCAGCACGTTCGGCGGCAATCCACTGGCCATGGTGGTGGCGGCCGCCACCCTGGACGTCCTCGAAGGCGATGGTTTCCTCGAACGCGTCAATCGGGTCGCCGAACAGCTCCGCGAGGGCCTGAACGCGCTGGCGCGCGGTCACGCGGAGGTCATTGGCGAGGTAAGAGGCATGGGTATGATGCTGGGCATCAGGCTCAAGGCTCCGCACGACGCCGGCGAGTTCGTCGGCAGGCTTAGAGAGGCTGGCCTTCTGACGGTTCAGGCGGCCGAGAATGTCATCCGCCTGGTGCCACCCCTCGTCATCGACGAGCCCGAGGTGGAGCAGGCGCTGGCTGTTCTCGAGCAGGTTCTCGCCGAGGCCGAACCCGGCCCCGACGCGAGCGGCGGTTGAGGGGCGCATGGGCAAGCTCCGCCATTTCCTCGACCTTGATCAAATGGATCCCGCGGGGCTCAGGCGCATCCTCGATGTCTCCTCCGCGCTGAAGCGAGGTACCACGCCTCCACAGGTGACCAGGGCGCCCCTGGCGGGCAAGGTATTGGCGATGGTGTTCGAGAAGCCGAGCACCCGGACCCGGGTCTCTTTCGAGGTCGCGATGCGCAAGCTCGGGGGCGATGCCATCTATCTCGATCACGAGGAGACGCAACTCGGTCGCGGCGAGACCCCCGCGGATACGGCCCGCGTGCTGTCCCGCTACGTCGACGCCATTGCCGTCCGCACGTCGACCGCCGCTCGACTCCAGGAGATGTCGGACCATGCCACCGTCCCGGTCATCAACGGCCTCACCGACAACAGCCATCCCTGCCAGCTGATGGCGGACGTGATGACCTTCGAGGAGCGGCGGGGCGCCATAGCGGGCAAGGTCGTCGCGTGGAGCGGCGACGGCAACAACGTGGCGTGCTCCTGGATTCACGCGGCCGTTCAGTTCGACTTCGAGCTACGCATAGCCGCGCCGCCCGAACGACAGCCACCCAGTGAGCTGGTGTCCTGGGCGGCCGGACGGGGTGGCCATGTGTCGGTGCTCAGCGATCCCGAAGAGGCGGTTCGCGACGCCGACTGCGTGGTCACCGATGCATGGATCTCGATGGGGGAGGAGGATGCGGTCCAACGGCACAATCTGCTGCGGCCCTACCAGGTGGACGAGCGCCTGATGAGAGTCGCGAAGCCCGAGGCCCTCTTCATGCATTGCCTGCCGGCGCACCGAGGGGAAGAGGTTACGTCCGGCGTCATCGACGGCCCCAGCTCCGTGGTCTGGGACGAGGCGGAGAACCGGCTTCATGCCCAGAAGGGCATCCTCCTGTGGTGCCTTCACGCGGTGGATGAAGATGACTGACGTAGGCCAGGCGGAGGGCGGACTCGCGCCAGGCGAACCGGCGGCGGACGACATCATCCTGCCGTTCCAGATCCATCCCGAGGGAAGCGACAACTCCGTTTTCCACGGCCGGCTCGTGCGGTTCGGTCCCCTCATCGACGAGATCCTCCACCAGCACCGCCACCCCGATCCCGTCGCCCGACTCGTCGGCGAGTGCTGTGCGCTGACGGCGGCGCTGGCCGGCGGTCTCAAATACGACGGCATATTCACGCTGCAGATCCAGAGCGATGGACCGGTGTCGCTCGTCGTGACGGACGTCACCACGGTGGGAGAGCTCCGCGCCTACGCGAGATACGACCCGGAGAAGATCCTGGGGCTCGAGGATGTCCCGGGGACGCATGTCCCGACCCTCCTGGGGCGTGGTCACCTCGCATTCACCGTCGATCAGGGACCGCGCACGGACCGCTATCAAGGAATGGTCGAGCTCGCCGGCGACACTATCGCCGGATGCGCCACGCACTACTTCCGCCAATCCGCGCAGCTCGACGCCGCGGTCATGCTGGCCGCCGATCGAGCCGGACCCAGGCGCAAGAACGGTGAGATCGGCTGGCGCGCCGCCGGGATCGTCCTGCAGCGTCTCGCGGACGCGAGAACCGCCTCCTTGGGCTCGGCGGATGGCGACGACCCGTGGCGGCGGGCGATGATCCTGATGGCGACCGGCACCGAGGTCGAGATCCTCGACCCGGCTCTTCCGGCGCGGCGCTTCGTCCACCGCCTGTTCCACCAGGAGGGCCTGGAACTGAGCGCGCCGCGTCAGCTCACGCGCGGCTGCCGGTGCTCCCCCTCGCGCATCGTCTCGGTGTTGCGGGGGCTACCGCGTCCGGAAGTCGAACAACTGGCCATCGACGGGCGGATCGAGGTCACCTGTGAGTTTTGCAATCGGGAATTCGTCCTCGACCTCGACGAGCTCGGGCCGGCGCACGACCGGTGATGGCAGGTGCCGCCCCTCGAGCACACGCCGTCCGATCCGGACCCGGCGGCGAAATCCGTCGCCTCGGGCATGGTGCGTTTTGCGGTCTTGCAACGACTCCGGACAAGTGACAACACTCGCGCCCGGCTAATCGGAGAACCTGGTCATGGCTCTGTTGAAGACGCACCGTGCCGTCGCTTTGCTGACCCTGGGCGTGCTCGCCGGCTGCGCGGAGGTGGGTCCCGCGCCCAAGTTCCCGGAACTGACCTACGACCATCTTGCACCGATACCGCTGGACGTGGCCGAACTGCGGATCGTCACCGCCTATCAGCCTCCGCTCGACGTGCCCAACGTCGAGCATCGCGCTCCGACCGCGCCCGCCACGGCAGCCCGGCGCTGGGCGGAGGACCGTCTGATCGCAACCGGCGCACGTGGACGCCGCGCCGTCTTTACGATCGTCAATGCCGCCATCGTGGAGAGCGAGCTGGAACGCTCCAGCGGCCTGCGCGGGCTACTCACGACCGATCAGTCCGAGCGTTACGACGCGGCGCTGGAGGTCCAGCTCGAGGTCTTCAGCGCTACCGGAAAACGCGAGGGCCTGGCCACCGCGAGCGCCCGGCGGTCACGTACGGTCGCCGAAAACATCACGCTCAACGAACGCGAGCGGGTGTGGTTCGAGCTCACCGAGAAGCTCATGCGGGACCTCAACGTGGAGCTGGAACGAAGCATCCGCGAGTTGCTCTAGCCACGGCACCTATCACGTCTTCCAGAAGGTGGGGGCGAGCAGGACCAGGATCGTAAACAGCTCCAGCCGCCCCAACAGCATTCCCGCCGACAGCACCCACTTGGCCGTGGCGGGCAGGTCGGCGAAATTGCCAGCCGGTCCGATCGTCGGCCCGAGACCCGGCCCAACGTTGGAAATCGCGCTGGCGGCGCCCGATACCGCTGTCAGGAAGTCGAGCCCGAAGACCCCGAGGAGAATGGTCAGAAGGACGTAGACCAGCACATAGAGGAAAAAGAAGCTCAGCACCGAAAAGGCGACGTCGTCGCTGATGGGCCGGCGATTGTAGTAGGGGATGAAGACGCCGTGCGGCCTGAGCAACCGGTTCAGGTGCGCCGCCGCGTTCGCGTAAAGCACTTGAAAGCGGAAGATCTTGATGCCGCCGGTCGTCGAGCCGGCGCAGCCGCCTATGAACATGATGAGGAAGAAGATCACCACGGCGAAACCGCCCCAGGTGTCGAAGGACGCGGTCGCGTATCCGGTGCCAGTCATTATCGAGACGGCGTTGAAGGCGGCGAGCCGGAAGGCCCGCGCATGGCCAACGTCGTTCGAAGCGGCGTGCAGCAACGCCACGGCCACGACCAGGAGCACGACGACCGCAAGGAACCAACGCACCTGGGAGTCGTTGACGAGGGTCATTGGACGTCCGCGCACCGCCTGTAGATAAAGCACGAACGGCAAGCTGCCGACGATCATGAAGATCACGGCAACCCACTCGATCGCGGCGCTGTCGAAGTGGGCGAACGAACGGTCCGATGTGGAGAAGCCTCCGGTGGCGATCGTCGTCATGGCATGAGCGATCGCCTCGAACCCGGTCATGCCGAGGGCCCAGTAGGCGCCGGCGAATATCAACGTGAGCGCCAGATAGATGTAGCCGATGGCGTTGGCGATCTGAGCTGCGCGTGGCAGCACCTTCTCGGACGTGTCCGAGCTCTCGGTGCGGAAAAGCTGCATCCCGCCGACCCTCAGCATCGGCAGCACGGCGACGGCCATGACGACGATCCCGATACCGCCGAGCCATTGCAGAAGGGCGCGCCACAGCAGGATGCCGGGGGGCACGTGGTCGAGCCCGGCGAGCACCGTCGATCCCGTGGTCGTGATCCCCGACATCGCCTCGAAGAAGGCGTCCGTGTAGCTCAGATCGAGCTCCGCGAACGTGAATGGCAGGGCGGCGAAGGTCGTCACCGTCACCCAGCTCAAGGCCGTGAGGATGAACGCCTGCCGAATGCCGATCCTCATGTCTCCGGTCCGGGTGGTCAGCATCAGCGACACGCCGATGAACAGGGTCAGTCCGGCCGAGGCGAGGAACACCTGCCAGTCGGCGTGATTGGTGGCCGCGTCGGCGATGGCCGGCAGAACCATGGCCACCGACAGCGTGGTGAGAAGTATGCCAACGATATAGAGGACCGGACGGAGGTCGAGCACGCGCGCAGCCTGTCTTCGTTCGCGCCTAGGCGATGGAGCCTACCCTCGGGGCGGTGGGTGAGGGATGATCAGTGGTTTTCGCGCGGCTGTCCAGGTTTCCCGGCTAGTCACCCCTCGCGGCCTGAACCTGAGTGACAAGAGACAAGAACTCGCGTCGCGTGTCCGGGTTGGTCCGGAAATCGCCCAGCATCCGGCTCGTGACCATGTTGACCTCGGACCTGTTGACACCGCGGGAAGTCATGCAGAAGTGCCTTGCCTCGACAATGACCGCGACGCCAAGGGGCTGCAGCACCTCGTTGATGCAGTTTGCGACCTGCGCCGTAAGCTTTTCCTGAATCTGCAAGCGCTTCGCGTAAGCCTGGGTCACGCGGGCCAGCTTGCTGATGCCGACCACCCGCCGGTCGGGAAGATAGCCGACATGCACGCGGCCGATGATGGGTAGGATATGGTGCTCGCAGTGCGACTCGAAACGGATGTCCCTGAGCACCACCATCTCGTCATAGCCGTCGGTCTCCTCGAAGGTACGCTTGAGATACTCCACGGGGTCTTCGTCGTAGCCCGCGAAGAACTCATCGTAGGCTTCAACGACGCGCGCGGGCGTGCCCACCAGGCCCTCCCGATCCGGGTCTTCACGGGCCCAACGTATCAGGATACGCACGGCCTCCTCGGCCTCCTGACGCGTCGGCCGTTGATCCTCCGCAAACGCCGGCGTGACCGTGGCTTCCCGCGGAGACGCGCGCCCGTGCGGGTCGAGCCTCCTTTCTATCTTGGATACCGTCACGTCAACTCCTTTCTCAGGCTCGGCTGCGGGGAGCGATGTGGGCTCAAGCCCGGCTTCCGTGGCGAGATCAGTGCAACTGAACGGCCTGGTGAGGACTGTCCAGGGAGAATGCCGGGATGTCCACATCGAACGTCTCGCCGGCTTCGTCCTGCATCTGATACGTCCCGACCATGATGCCCGAGGGCGTGGGCAGCGGCGTGCCGCTCGTGTACTCGAATGCCTGGCCGGGCCCAAGCACCGGCTGCTCTCCGACCACTCCGGCGCCGCGCACCTCCTGGACACGTCCCATGGCGTCGGTAATGTGCCAGTACCGTGTGCGAAGCTTTACCGTGCGATCGCCCCGGTTCTCGATGCGTACGTGGTACGCCCAGACGTAGTGATCGTCGTCGGGCGACGACTGGTCCTCGAGGTAGACCGGGTCCACGGTCACCGTTATCGCGTTCGTCGTCGTCTTGTACATGACGCACTCC
>JBHICL010000113.1:0-8571 GCA_046759605.1 Alphaproteobacteria bacterium
TGGGAGAGCCGGAGCCGGGTCAGCATGTCCACGTAACGGCTGCCGCCGAACAGCGACTTGCGGGCCCGGTGAAGAATGCTGGGCCGTGGCCACGGGACCCGGTCGAACACGATCAGACGCAACGACCGGCCGGGCACGTCGACGCCGTCGCGCACCGCGTCGGTGCCGAGAAGACAGGTGTCCCTTTCGGCGCGGAAGATGTCCACCAGGGTGGCGACCGCCAGACCGTCGACGTGCTGCGCGTAGAGATGAATCCCGGCCTCCTCGAGGGGCACGGCTATGCGCCGGTGCACCTCCTTGAGGCGGACGATGGCGGTGAACAGGCCCAGCGCGCCGCCGCCCGCCGCCTTGAACAGCTCCCGGTACGCCGCCGCCACCTGGTCCAGGTTGTCCTTGCGCACGTCGCGGACGACGATCACCCGCGTCTGACTCCCGTAGTCGAAAGGCGAGGGAACCTGCGCGCGCACTGCCGGCACGGGCAGGTGGATGGCACCCGTCCGCGCCTCCGCCGCCAGCCAGTCGGCCTCCACGTCACCGCTTCCGTCGGTGAGGGTGGCCGAGGTGATCAGCGCACCCTGGGCCCGTGCGGCGACCACAGTGGCGAACGGAACCGTGGGATCGACCCAGTGGCGGTACATGCCCACGTCGGTATCGCGCCCCTCGCTGCGCGCGATACCGAACCAGTCCACGAACTCCGGCGGCGTCTCCTCGGCGAGGGCCTCCAGCATGGCGATCCAGCCGCCAAGCTGCACGCCGCCGCGTCGCTCGAGCCCGCGCGCCACCGCCTCGAGACGGGCACGCGTCGCCGTGTCCAGCTCGTCCGCCTCGTCGTCCAGCCTGGCAAGCAGCCGCGTCCGCAGCTCCAACATCGGCTTACGCAGGCGCGCGAGCGCCTCCCGCAGGTCCTCCGCCCTGGCCGCCAGCCCATTGGCCAGGGGACGGGTCTCCGTCTCCAGGTCATAGGGGTTCGAGGGATCGGTGACGCGGCTGTAGACCTGATGACGGACCGCGGAGAGAAACGCCTCCGCCGGTCCCTGCGGCCGATCGCCGGCAAGCCGGGTGCCCCAGCCCGGGGCCGGCAGGCCGCGCGCGGCGCGCATCGTTCTCTGGAACGCCGCCATTGCGTCGTCATCGCCGGCCAAAAGGTCCTGGACGCGCTCGCCGAGACCACGTCCGCGCCGGCCCACGGCAGCCTCGCGCCCGAGCAGCCAGCGGCGCATTTCGGTCGTCTCCCGCGCCGTCAGGTGAGCCGCGAAGGTATTATCCGCGGCGTCGAAGACGTGATGGCCCTCGTCGAACACGTAGCGCGTCGGAAGGTGGGTGTCGTCCATCCCGCCCAACGCCGCCTGCACCATCACCAGCGCATGGTTGGCGACGACGAAATCAGCCCTTCGGGCCCGCCGTACGCTGCGCTCGATGAAGCACTTGTCGTAATGCGGGCACGCTGAATAGATGCACTCTCCCCGACGATCGGCGAGACCCAGGGTCGGGCCGACACCGGCAAGCTCCACGAGCCAGGCGGGAAAATCACCGCCGAAATCGCCGTCGCGGCTGTGGACCGCCCAGCGGAGCATGAGCCCCAGCCCCACGGCGTCGCGGGGCCTGAGCGCGCCGAGCCGCGAGACCGCGTCCTCCAGGTTCAGGAGGCACAGATAGTTCTCACGACCCTTGCGAACGACGACCTTCGCCGGCTTGAGGTCACGATCCGGATACAGCCGGTCGAGCTCGCCGTCGATCTGCTGCTGCAGGTTACGGGTGAACGTGCTCACCCACACGGGGCCGTGGTTCTTCTCGGACCAGACGCTCGCGGGGGCGATATAGCCGAGGGTCTTGCCGGTGCCGGTGCCGGCCTCCGCGATGACCATGCGGGGGGCCTCGGGCTGTGTGCGGGGCTTGAAGGCTGCGCATACCGCCGAAGCATAGTCGGCCTGCTCCGGCCGGCTTTCAGCATCAGGTCCGAGAAGCTCGGCGAGCCGCATCCGCGCTTCCGCGGGGTCCACCGGCTCGTTGCCGGCGGGCGGCTCCGGGGCGTGTTCCGACCACGTGGGAAGCCGGCGCCAGATGTCCAGCCCCCTCACCGGACCGCGCCCGGCCGCCGCCGCTTCGGGCTGCGGCTCGCCGAGCGCCGCCAGCACCGAGGCGGCCCACGGCCAACCGGCCCGCGCCATCGCCATCGCCACCGGCCTCGGGTCGTCGCGCGGTGTTACGCCGAGCTCGCCCAGGAGCCGCGCCGCGGCCCCGCGAAGCACGTCCAGCTCGTCCTCGAGGGTCCGGGGCTGCGGCAGATCCAGCGCCACCGCGATCCCCCTCGCGGTCGGCCAGCAGAACCGCGTGGGCCTGACGAAGGCAAAGAGCTCGAGAATGTCGCAAGAGGCGAATGCCTCCACATCCAAACGGCGGGCCACCGCCCGCCCATGACAGAGAAGAGGCGTGCTGTCCCGCGCCCGGTGCGCCGCTTCGGCGAGGGCGATCGTCTCCAGCTCACCCTCGGGTGTGAGCCACGCCGCGCCGCCAAGCCCTGTCGCCAGGATCGGTACGCGGGGGATGGTGATGGTATCGGGTGAAGCTGGGCTCGCCGCGCGCATGGCCGGAACATAGCCGGCCGAGGCATGGCAAGGAATGCCTTACATCGCTCAACTTTTCGTAAATCGCGCCGAAAATGCGAATCGATAAGAGATGACACTACCCAGAAGCGACCCCATACTCTGCGGAGGACAGTTAGTCTCGCGCGCGGCAGGCGCGCTCCAGGAAGGAGCCATTTTCATCCACGAAGGAGCCATTTCATGCAGATCGGATCATCGGCGCAGGTTTCGACCCTTGTCCCGGAGCAAAGATCGAACGCGCCCAACGCCACCGCGCCGCCGGACGCACCCAAAGCGTCTCAAGGCGACACGAACAAACCCGCGGCCCAGCAAGCTCCCGTGCAGTCTGCGCAGGCCGTTTCCTCGTCGCCGCCAACGGCTGGAACCGACGACACCGACAGCAAGTCCGGTCTGGTCGATATCTTCGTGTAGGCGACTGTCGGGAACGGAGGTTGAGCCTCCGCTGCCGGAGCCCGGCGCGGCATCCGGTTCCTTGAGTTGACCCCTTGAGCGGCTGCCCCTAGTTTTCGCCCGCATCCAGCCTAACGCGGAGTATGCGGGCGATGTCGTGCGAGCCCGAACCTGCGGGGACACGCGAGCGGGCAGAAACGGCGCGCGCCTGGCCGTTTGCCGAGGCCCGGCGCCTCGTCGAGCGACTCGGGGGCGCGGGGCCGGAGCGCGCGCCCGCGAAGGGACACGTCCTCTTCGAGACAGGCTACGGACCTTCCGGGCTGCCCCACATCGGCACGTTCAGCGAGGTGGCGCGCACGACCATGGTGCGCGCGGCATTCGCCACGCTCAGCGACATCCCCACGCGTCTCGTCGCCTTCTCGGACGACATGGACGGCCTGCGCAAGGTGCCGGAGAACATCCCCAACCGCGAGCTGGTCGCCGGTCATCTCGGCAAACCCCTCACATCGGTGCCGGACCCGTTCGGCACGCACCCGAGCTTCGGCGAGCACAACAACGCGCGACTGCGTTCCTTTCTCGACCAGTTCGGCTTCGACTACGAGTTCTTGAGCTCGACCGAATGCTATGGCTCGGGGCTTTTCGACGAAGCCCTGCTCAACGTGCTCCGGCACTACGACGAGATCGTGACAGTCATCCTGCCGACGCTGGGCGAGGAGAGACGGCAGACCTACAGCCCGTTTCTACCGATCTGCCCGCGGACCGGCGTGGTGCTCCAGGTGCCGGTCGAGAAGTTGGATCCGGAGGCCGGCACCATAGTTTACCGCGATCCACAGGACGGACGGGCCGTGGAGGTGCCGGTTACCGGCGGCCACTGCAAGCTCCAGTGGAAGGCCGACTGGGCCATGCGCTGGGCCGCGCTCGGGGTCGACTACGAGATGTCCGGCAAGGACCTGATCGACTCGGTGCGGCTTTCCGGAAAGATCTGTCGCATCCTCGGCGCTCGCCCGCCCGACGGCTTTCCTTACGAGCTGTTCCTCGACGAGAACGGCGAGAAAATCTCCAAGTCCAAGGGTAACGGTCTCACGATCGACGAATGGCTCACCTATGGGCCGCCCGAGAGCCTCTCCTATTTCATGTACCAGAAGCCGAGGGCGGCGAAGCGCCTCTACTTCGACGTCATTCCGCGGACGGTCGACCAGTACCTGGGTGCGTTGGAGCGTTTCGCCGGCGAGGGGCCGGCCGAGCGCATGGAGAATCCCGTCTGGCACGTGCACCGGGGCAATCCGCCGGACGACCGCTCACCGATCTCGTTCGCGCTGCTGCTGAACCTCGCGAGCGCGTGCAACTCGGATGACAGGTCGGTGCTGTGGGGCTTCATCAGCCGCTACGCTCCCGACGCCAGCGCGGAAGCCAGCCCGATCCTCGACCGGCTGGTCGACTACGCCGTCGCCTATTACCGCGATTTCGTCGCCCCCGCGAAGCATTACCGCCCGCCGAGCGCCGAGGAGGCGCGTGCGTTCGAGGACCTGGCCGACACGCTCGCGGCATTGCCGCCCACGGCGGACGCCGAGGCCATCCAGAACGAGGTCTACGCGGTGGGCAAGCGGCACGATTTCAGCAACCTCCGCGACTGGTTCCGCGCGCTCTACGAGGTGCTGTGCGGACAGAGCCAGGGGCCGCGCTTCGGCTCGTTCGTCGCGCTCTACGGGCTCGGCGAGACGGTCACGCTTATCCGGCAGGCGCTGGCCGGCGAGGACCTCGGGGGTCGGACGACGCCTCCGTGAATCGCGAACCCAACCCGTGGCAGGAGCTTATGGGCGAGCTGGACGCGTGGGCCGGGATCGGAGCGGCGGCGACGTTCTGGTGGCGCGACGACGATGCCCGGGCGGCGACGCCCGGGCTCACCCGGCTGCTCGAGACGGCGAGCGCCCACGACCTGCCCCTGGCGCTCGCCGTGGTGCCCGCCGGCATGACCGTCGAGCTCGGCCATCGTCTGCGGGGCCGCGAGCGCGTGTCGGTGCTGCAGCACGGCTACGCCCACGTGAACCACGCGCGGCAAGGCGAGGGCGCCTGGGAGCTCGGATCCCACCGCCCGGCCCGCGTCGTGATGGCGGAGCTGCGCGAGGGGTGCCGCCGGCTCCGCGAGGCATTCGGAGGGAGCTTCGTTCCGGTGCTGGTGCCGCCGTGGAACCGGATCGACCCGGAGTTGCTGCCCCGTCTTCCGGAAGCAGGGCTCCACGGTCTCTCGACTTTCGGAGCCCGCGCGGCGGCGGAGGCGGCCCCGGGGGTCGCGTGGGTGAACACCCACTGCGATCCGATCAAATGGAAAGGCGGCGCGCGCTTCACCGGGACCGAAGCGGCTCTCGACGACGTGGTCACGCACCTCAGGGCACGCCGCGACGGCGCCGCCGATCCCCGCGAGCCCACCGGGCTCGTCACCCACCACCTGGACCTGGACGAAGCCGGATGGGAATTCGTGATCCAGCTCCTCGAACGCACGAGGGCTCACGGGGCGGCGCGCTGGGTGGACGTCGCGGCGCTGGTTGGCGCCCGAGGAGACGAAACCTGATGGTCGAGGTCCGGGCGGCGCGCGAGCCGGACATCGAGCCGATCTGCCGTCTCTTGCACGACAGGATGAACGCGAGGCTGAGTGTCGCGGAATGGCGTCGCCTCATGAGCTATGGCTGGCTCCGGGAGAAGCCCGACTTCGGCGTGGTCGTCGAGGCCGCCGGCGAGATCGCCGGCTATCTGGGCGTGGTCTACGCCGAGCGCGACGTGGACGGACTTACGGCAAGGACGGGCAACCTCACGTCCTGGTACCTGGCGAAGCCGTATCGCGGACAGGGCATCGGCATGGACATGCTGAGCCAGGCGACTTCCGATCCGGCCGTTACTTACACGACCTTCAGCAGCACGCCCCGGGTGCTGCCGATGATGGAGCGCGCGGGGCTTGCGCCGCTCGATACCGAACGCTTTATCTGGCGGCGGGACCCGCAGGGCGAAAGCGGACTCGATATCGTCGAGGGATTGGCGGCGGTGCGGCCTCGCCTGGGGCCGCGCGAGGGGCGCTTGCTCGACGACCACGCGGGTTTCAACGTGGCCCCCTATCTGATCCGGACGCCCGGGGGAACCTGCCTGGTCATCCTGTCGATCAGGATGAAAGGCGCGGACGTTGCCTATCACGAGGCGCTGTACGTCGGAGATGGCGGCGTGTTCGCGGCGCACGCCGCGGCGTTCGCCAACGCGATCCTGCCGCCCCGTCCATCGCTGGTGGCGGTCGACCGGCGCTTTCTCGCCGGCCAGGCCGTGGACGCCGAGCGCGAGCCGATACCGGTGCCCCGTTACGCCCGAACGGTGGCGCCCCTGGCGCCCGAGCGCGTGGACTTTCTCTACTCCGAGATTCCGCTCCTGGACCTCAAGCTGTACTGATGTTCGCGGATTCCCTCAGAGGCGGGAATGCGCGAAGTCCCAATAAAGCTCGCGCGAGCGGCGGAAAATGGGACCGGGCTGCAGCTCGCGCCCCTCGTAGCGGATCACCGGCTGCACCTTGCCGTAGTTCCCGGTGTTGAAGATCTCGTCCGCCTCGTCGAGCTCGCGTGGACGGATCGTCGTCTCGATCACCTCGACGCCGTCTCTCCGGAGGAGCGAGATCACCCGCTGGCGCGTCACGCCGTTGAGGAACGTGCCGTTGGGGTAGGGCGTGAGACAAACCCCGTCCTTGACCATGAACAGATTGGCCGTGGCGAACTCCGCCACGTTGCCCAGCGCGTCCAGCATCACGGCGTTCTCGAAGCCGCGGGCGTTGACCTCGTTCAACGCGCGGGCCCCGTTCGGATAAAGGCACGAGGCCTTCGCGTCCGTGGGCGCGGACTCTATCGTGGGGCGACGGTAGCTGCTGAGGCCGGCGCTGAAGCCGGTCGCCGGCGGCATCGGCGCCTCGGCCAACGTCAGCACGAATCGTGTGCTCTCGGGATCCGGTTGCAGGATGCCGCCGTGCTCCTCGGCGAAGAACATGGGCCGGATATACAGCGCGGTTCCCGGAGGAAACTTCTTCACCCCGTCGAGGGCGACCTCGCAGATCTCGCCGGCGCTCAGGATCGGCTTCATGCAGAAGACCCTGGCGGATTGAACGCATCGCTCACAGTGCCGATCGAGATCCGGTGTCACCCCCTCGAACGCCCTCGCCCCGTCGAACACCACCGAGCCGAGCCAGGCGGCATGTGTCATCGGGCCGATGATGGGCGGGTTGCCCTCGTGCCAGTCACCATCGATGAAAGTAAGCGCATTGCTTTTGGCATTGAATCCCACGGTCGTGCTCCTGGACGGCATTTTCGCGCAGCATAGCGCCAACAACCGACGCACGACAGTGTGGAAGCCTTGCCGGGATCCCCTGAGACGCCGCCCTTTACCCCAGCCCACGCACAACGCATATTCCGCCCATGGCCATTCTCAAGATCGCCCGGATGGGACACCCCGTGCTCAAGCAGCGCGCGGCCGAGGTCGAGGACCCCAGCGCGCCTGTCATCCGCGCCGTCGTGCGGAACATGATCGAGACCCTCGAGGATGCGGAAGGGGCGGGATTGGCGGCGCCTCAGGTGCACATTCCCCTGCGTGTGGTCATCTTCCAGATCGCGCCCGCGCGGGCGAGCGAGGAAGGCGATGAGGACGAGGGCGTGGCGCTGAGCGTGCTCGTCAACCCGACGGTAGAGCCGCTTTCGGACGAGATGGCGAGCGGCATCGAGGCATGCCTCTCGATCCCGGGCATGGCGGGGCTGGTGCCGCGCCACACGCACATCCGCTACGGCTTCCAGACCCTCGAAGGGAACACGGTCGAGCGCGAGGCCAGGGACTTTCACGCCCGCGTCGTCCAGCACGAATGCGACCACCTGGACGGCATTCTCTACCCGATGCGCATACCCGACCTGACCCGGTTCGGCTTCGTCGAGGAGTTCTCGCGGGCAGAGCGGCAGCGGACGGAGCAGGCAGATGCCTAGCGCGAAGGCACGGCGAACGAAACGCCGCGATGACGTGAGTCTGGCGCGCGAGGCCATCCTGGAGGCGGCGCTCATGCATGTGCCGTTCGACGGCTGGTCGCGCACCAGCCTGGTCCGCGGCGTCAGGGACGCCGGCTATGACGAGGTCATGGTGCTCAGGGCGTTTCCCGGCGGTGTAAGCGAGCTCGTCGCGTTCCACAGCAACCACGCGGACGAGCGCATGCTGGCGGCGCTCGGGAGCATGGACCTGGCGTCCATGAAGGTGCGCGAACGAATAGCCACGGCCGTCGAAACGCGCCTGCGCCAGAACGCAAAGCACAAGGAAGCGGTGCGCCTGGCTCTGGCCTATCTCGCGCAGCCTCACCACGCGGGGCTCGCTCTCCGGTGCCTCTACCGCACGGTGGACGCGATGTGGTACGCGTGCGGCGACACCGCCACCGACTTCAACTTCTACACCAAGCGAGCCTTGCTCGCGGGCGTGTACGGCGCCACCGTGCTCTACTGGATCAGCGACCGCTCGCCAGACGACGAGGCGACCTGGGGCTTCCTCGACCGGCGCATCGGCGACGTGATGAACATTCCGA